>DASXOU010000153.1:0-5953 GCA_036494045.1 Polyangia bacterium
CGCCAAGGACGCCGCTGCTACGGTCGGCGGCGGCCACATGGAGCACTGCCCCACCGCGGTCGCCGGGGCCAAGACGACGATCAGCGAGACCAAAGACGCCGTCGTCATCACGGTGACCGGCAACGCCGACGAGATCCGTAAGCGCGCCAAGCACGTCGTCGACGCCGCCAAGCAGGATCCGGCAACGGTGGTGCACGACGGCTCCGGTCACGGCGGCGGCGGGCTCGGCCGCTGCGAGGTCGTGATGAAGGATACGACCGTGACCGCCAAGGACGTCGACGGCGGCTCGGAGATCACGGTCAAGCCGAACAAGCCGGTCGACTTCGAGTGGCTCAAGAAGGAGACGCAGGCTCGTCGCACCGCCAACACCAACGGCGGCGGCAAGAAGAAGTCCGCCAAGTCCGCTTCCAACTAAGCATCGTCCAAGTCATGGGCCGGGAGTAGGTCGTCGGCGCTGCCGACGGCGTGGATACGTCCGCCGTCGAAGATCGCGACGCGATCGGCGAGCGCACGCGCCTCGTTGCGGTGATGCGTGACGTGGACGAGCGGCACGCGCGCCTCCTCCACCCACGCGCGAACATCGGCGACGAAGTCGGCGCGCAGCCGGCGATCCATCGCCGAGAACGGCTCGTCGAGAAGCACCAGGCGCGGCGACGGCGCAAACGCGCGCGCCAGCGCCACGCGCTGCGCCTCGCCGCCGGAGTAGGTCGGCGGCTTGCGCTCCGCCAGATGCGAGACCTTCATGCGCGTCAGCATGGCGACGGCGCGCGCGCGCCGCTCGTCGCGCGGCATCGAGCGCGGCAGACCGTACTCGACGTTCTTGAGCGCCGTCATGTGCGGGAACAGCGCCAGCGACTGAAAGACGAACGCGATGCCGCGCTCCTCGACGCGGCGATGCACGCGGCGCGCAGAGTCGAACCACACGTCGTCGCCGAGCGCGACGCGGCCGGCGCTCGGCGTGATCAGCCCGGCGACGGCGGCGAGCGTCGTCGACTTGCCCGAGCCCGACGGACCGAAGAGGATGGTGACGCCGGGCGGCGCCGACAGCTGCACGTCGAGGCGAAAGCCGCCGGGACGATCGAAGCGGAGATCGATCTCGAGCGTCGCCGCGTCAGGCTTCATCACGTTGCGCCGTCAGACGGTTGACGAGGTAGAGCGTGAAGATCGCCGAGCCGGTGAGGACCGCGATCATGCCGGCCGCGGCGCGATCGTTCTGCGCCTGCACGAGATCGTAGATGGCGAGCGACGCCGTCTGCGTTTGACCGGGAATGTCGCCGGCGACCATGAGCGTGATGCCGAAATCGCCGAGCGAGCGCGCGAACGCCAGCGTCACCGCGGCGATGAGCCCGCGCGCGGCGAGCGGCAGATGGATCGTCGTAAAGACGCGCAGCCGTCCGGCGCCGAGCGTGCGCGCAGCGGCCAGAAGCTCCGGCGCCACGCCTTCGAGCGCGGCGCGCGCGTTCTTGACGACGAGCGGCATCGCCCCCACCGTCGCTGCGAAGACGGCGCCCGTGCGCGTGAACACGATCGGCGACCCGACGACCATCTCCCACGCCCGTCCGATCGCGCTGTGGCGCCCGAGCGCGACCAGGAGATAGTAGCCGAGCACCGTCGGCGGCATCACCAGCGGCGCCGACGAGACCGCGTCGATGAGGTTGCGCGCCGGCGTGCGCTTGTCGCTGATGAGGAGGCCGAGCGGCACGCCGATCATCGTCGCCAAGAGCGTCGCGGCCAGCCCGACCTGCAGCGAGAGCGCGAGCGGGCGCCATTCGGTCACCGGACAATGTTAGCGCGCCGAGGCCGTCCGCGTCTCGCCCGGCAGCAGGAACCCGTAATGCGTCATGATCGCGCGTCCCGCCGGCGATCCGACGAACGAGGCGAACCGACGCGCGCGCGCCAGCCGATCGGCGTGCTGGCCGCAGACGACCATCGCCTGATCGATGGGCAGATGATCGGCTTCGTCGATCGCGGTCCACTCGCCTTCGGGCGCGACCACGGCGAGCGAGAGCGCGACCAGCGCGACGTCGGCGTTGCCGGTCTGCGCGAACTGCATCGTCTGCTGGATGTTCTCGCCGTAGACCAGCTTCGGCGTGAGCGCGCTCCACAGCCCCGCTTTTTCGAGCGCCTCCTCGGCGGCCTTGCCGTAGGGCGCGTGCGCGGGGTTGGCGATGGCTATCTTGAGGAAGCGCGCGTCGGCGAGCTCGGCGATGCTCGTCGGCGGCGTGGTGCCGCCCTTCTTCGACCACAAGACGAGGCGGCCGCGCGCGTACTCGGTCTTGTCGGTGGCGCAGGCGCCGGCGGCGATCGCCTGATCGGCGTAGCTGACGTTGGCGGCGGCGAAGAGATCGAAGGGCGCGCCTTCGGCGATCTGCTTTTCCAGGAGGCCCGTCGAGCCGAACGTGAAGACGAGGCGCTCGCCGCTTTGCTTCTCGAAGGCGATGCCGAGCTCCTTGAAGGCGACGGCGAGGTCGGACGCGGCGGCGATGCGCAGCGCCGATCCCGAGGGAGCCTCGGTTCGAGACAACGCGAGGGTGCCGCCGGCGAGGAGCGCGACGGCGGCGCCGGCCCAGATCATGTTGACGGTCTTGGGGGCCACGCGGCTGGCTGGAGCAAGAGCCGTTCCGTCGCCAACCCCGCGCGGGATGCGGCGAAACGGCGCTGGACTGGAGAGTCGTCCCCCCAATTGCGCGTCGCTCTTGTCCCGTCGGCGTTACGGGCCGTGCAGGGCCAGCATCGCCAACGACAGCGCCAGCGTCGGCACCAGCACGAGCGCGCCCAGGCGAACGAAGCGCCCGACGGTGATGGTCACGTTCGCGCGCCGCACGAGATCCATCCACAAGAGGCCGGCGAGCGAGCCGATGGGCAGAAGGCGCGGACCGATGTCGCCGCCGACGAGCGCGGCCAAGAGCGCACGGCTCTGCCCGTTCGAGCCGAGCGCGAGCATGTTGAGCATCGACATCGGGTGGTTGTCGACGAGCGCCGAGCCGAGAGCGGCAGTGCTGCCGACGAGGCCGATCTGCGCCGCGCTGCCGTCGGGCACGAGGCGAAAGAGCGCCGAGAGGTGCGCGGTGAGGCCGGCGTTGCGCAGCCCGGCGACGACGACGAACACGCCCCACAGAAACACGATGATGTCGAAGGAGACGTGGCCTACGAGCTTCTTCGCCGGAGCGACCTCGAGCCCGCGCGCGACGGCGAAGGAGCCGAGCGCGCCGGCGAGCGTGACCGTCCAGATTTGCACGTGGAGCGCCGCCGCGACCGGATAGGCGATGAACACGGCCGCGAGCAGCAGCAGCGCCGGGCGCTCGGCGCGACGAGGCGCCGGAATCGCGACGGGCCGAGCATCGGCGCGCGCCGTCGACAACGCGTGCCGGAAGCGCCAACGGAGGATCAGCCACGTCGCCAGCGCGCCGGCGAGCGAGATCGGAACCATGATGGCGGCGTAGGCGTTGAATCCGATTCCGGCGTAGCCGGCGACGATCATGTTCATCGGGTTCGAGATGAACAGCGGCGCGACGCCGGGCGCGAGAAAGACGGCGAACGCGAACGCCTCGACCATCCCCGGCTGTCCCGGATACAAGCGGCGCGCGAGCGCGACGGCGAGCGGCGTCAGTAGCAGGACCGCCGAGTCGTTGTTGAGCAGCGACGGCGTGACGATGCTGACGGCGAACACGAGCGAGAAGGCGCGCGCGGCCGACGTGCGCCGTCCGTAGGCTTCGAGGCGCGCGGCGAGTCGCTCGAAGGCGCCGACTTCCTCGACGACGCCGGTCATCACCATGATGCAGAAGAGCGAAACCAGCGGCCGCCACTGAATGCGCAGCGCCACCAGCAGATCCTCGACGCGAATCAGGCGCGCCAGCATCAGCACGAGCACGCCGAAGACCGCCGCGGCGCCCGGCGTGATCCGCCAGGCGAACGGCTTCATGCGCGGGCGCGAGACCGCGAGCGTGACCGTCAGGGCCACCGTCGAGAATGCGATCGCCTGCTCCAACGCACGCTCACGGTAGCAGGTTTCGAACCATCCCGAAGCCTACGGAATGATTGCGGCGGCCTGGGGGGCCGATCCCCAGCAAGAGCGCGTCGCCCGTCGCTGAGGTGGGGGTCGAGTTCCTCGTTAGATCTACGGAGCGGGTGAACGATGGCGCGGGCTTAGGCGCTGGCACGTGGCTCGCTAGTGCCGGCGCCGATGCGCAACGGAGCGTGGCTCGCCTTGGTCATGGGCGTCGTCGGGTGCGGCGGAACGAACGGCGCCGGTGGCGGCGGCGCGAGCGACTTCGCGACGGCGCCGGGGAGCACGTCCGATCTCGACGGCGGCAGCGGAGGCGGCGGCGGCACGACCGGCGGCGACGGCGGCGCGAGCGTGCCCGCGAACGGCAGCGCGACGATCATGGGCGTCATCAACGGCTACCAGATCAATCCCGTGCGCAGCGTCGTCGCGGTGGTGACGGGGCAGACGCTCGAGATCTACATCTCGGATCGCGCGGAGCTGTGCAGCGTGATGCAGATGGGCGCGTCGCCGATGAACGCGTCGATCTTCCGCATCGGCGCGAGCGCGGGGTCGACGGGGCACACGTTCCCCGCGGGCAGCTACACGTATCCGAGCGGCAGCGGCAGCGGAAGCGGCACGGGCGGCGGCATGGGTGGTGGAATGGGTGGCGGCATGGGCGGCGGCGCCGACGGCGGCACCGGCGGCGGCATGGGCACGCGCGACGCGGTCATCATGTCGAGCGCCGACAACTGCATCTTCGACGGATACGACCAGGCCTCGACGGGCAGCTTCACCCTCGACGCTGCGGTCGCGCCCGACGCGACGGAGGTCGACGGCAGCTTCAACATCACCTTCGACGCCGTCACCGAGATGGGCACCTTCACCGGCTCGTTCAAGGCGCCCGTCTGCCCGCACGCGACCGACGTGCCGCAGACGCCGACCTACTGCGAGTGACTCGCGCCCTCGACGGTGGGGTGTCGGCCACCGCGCAGTGGGAAGCGTGGACCTCCGTGTGGCTACGGATTCACGAACCAGTCACTGCGGGCTTACGGTGTGGCACGCCATTCGCTTTGCGCGAGGGCACTTCGGAGGAGACATGCGTCTGCGATCGATCGTTATCTTGCTCGCGCTCGTCGTCGGCAGCGGCGTGGCGCGCGCGCAACAGCCATGCGAGGACGACACCAACGTCGGGCCGAACCGCGTCTACATTCAAGCGGCCGACACGCAGGTGAACGTGCTGAAGGCGCTCGGCGTGCTCCTCCGCGGGCAGGCCACGCCCATCACCATCGTCTACACGCCGAACGGCTCGTGCACCAACCTGGCGCTCATCAACAACAACACCGACTTCACGTCGAACGCGGCCGGCGGCGGCACGTTCTATATTCCGAGCGCGTCGTTCGATCCGACGACGACGCCGCCGAGCTGCACCCCGCCCGCGGTCGGCATGGGCAAGAAGTCCGACCTCGCCATCACCATCGTGTTCCCCGACAAGACCGACTGTCCGACGGCGCCGGCGATTCCCTCCACCGTCGGCGTCACGCAGGGTCCGGTGCAGGCGATGGTGCTTGCGGTACCGGGTGGCGTCGGCACCAACACGGGCTCGACGCAGACGACGATCACCGCCGAAGAGGGCTATCTCGTGGCGGGGCTCGGACCGCTCAAGGCGATGGTCGCACCCTGGAGCGACCCGCAATATTTCTACGGCCGGCCCGCGACCAAGGGCACGCAGGTCTCGATCGGCGCCAACGTCGGCGTCGCCGCGTCGAAGTGGCAGCTCCTCGCCGACGCGCAGCACCAGATCGATCAGTCGAACGCGGTGGCGACGGCGATCGCGGCGCAGACGACCACCGGCAACGCCGAGAAGACGATCGGCATCCTCGGCGTCGAGGTCTACGACCCCGCGCGCGCGATGGTGCATGCGCTCGCCTTCCGCGCCTTCCATCAGCAGAAGTCCTATTGGCCCGACTC
>DASXOU010000154.1:0-5217 GCA_036494045.1 Polyangia bacterium
GGCGCGGCTGCAAGCGCAGCAGGAAGAGCTGCAGCAGACCAACGAAGAGCTGGAGGAGCGGTCGCAGCTCCTGCAGGTTCAGAAGGCCGAGGTCGAGCGCAAGAACCGCGACATCGAGCAGGCCAAGCTCATGCTCGAGGAGAAGGCGCAGCAGCTGGCGCTCTCGTCGAAGTACAAGTCGGAGTTCTTGGCCAACATGTCGCACGAGCTGCGCACGCCGATCAATTCGCTGCTCATCCTCGCCAAGCTGCTCTCGGACAACGAGGAAGGAAACCTCACGCAGAAGCAGGTCGACTTCTCGCGCACCATCCATTCGGCGGGCTCGGACCTGCTCTCGCTCATCAACGACATCCTCGATCTGTCGAAGATCGAGTCGGGCACCGTCGTCATCGACGTCGACGAGGTCAACTTCGCGCAGCTGCACGACTACGTCGAGCGCAACTTCCGCCAGGTGGCGCAGAACAAGCAGCTCGAGTTCGCCATCGAGCGCGGCGCCGACTTGCCCGACACGATGTTCACCGATCCGCGGCGCCTGCAGCAGGTGCTCAAGAACCTCTTGTCGAACGCGTTCAAGTTCACCGAGCGCGGCAAGGTCAGCCTCAAGATCGAGCGCGCGATCGACGGTTGGTCCAAGGAGAACACGACGCTCAACAACGCCGAGGCGGTGCTGTCGTTCAGCGCCACCGACACCGGCATAGGCATTCCCGCGTCGAAGCAGAAGATCATCTTCGAGTCGTTCCAGCAGGCCGACGGCACCACGTCGCGCCGCTTCGGCGGCACCGGCCTTGGGCTGTCGATCAGCCGCGAGATCGCGCGCCTCCTCGGCGGCGAGATCAAGGTCGAGTCGGAGCCGGGCAAGGGCTCGACCTTCACGCTGTACCTGCCGCTCACGTTCCAGCAGTCGCAGAACGTGATCGCGCCGGTGCGGCCGATGATGACGGCGCAGCCCTACACGCACACGGCGCCGATGCCGCCGCCGCCGCCGCTGTCGGCGGAGGACGCGACCGAGGCGGAGCGCGCGCTCCTCATGCTGCCCAACGAGCTCGGCGACGATCGCTCGGAGCTGCAGCCGGGCGATCGCACGCTCCTCATCGTCGAGGACGACGCCAGCTTCGCCAACGTCATGCTCGATCTGGCGCGCTCGAAGGGCTTCAAGGGCATCGTCGCCTTGCGCGGCGATCTCGCGCTCGCGCTCGCGCGTGAGTACAAGCCCGACGCCATCACGCTCGACATCCGCCTGCCCGTCGTTGATGGTTGGACTGTTCTTGACCGGTTGAAGCACGACTCGCGCACGCGCCACATCCCGGTGCACCTGATCTCGTCGGTCGACGACGATCAGCGCCAGCGCGCGCTTCGCCAGGGCGCGCTCGCCTTTTTGCGCAAGCCCATCGACAAGGAGGGCGTCGAGTCGGCGCTCGACGAGATCAAGGGCTTCGTCGAGCGGCGCGTCAAGAGCCTGCTCGTCGTCGAGGACGACGCCACGCAGCGCAAGGCCATCGTCGAGCTCATCGGCAACGGCGACGTCGATTCGACGGCGGTGGGCACCGGCGCCGACGCGCTCTTGGAGCTGCGCACCAAGCACTACGACTGCATGGTGCTCGACCTCGGCCTGCCCGACATGCGCGGCATCGAGCTCATCGAGACCATCCGCGGCGACGAGGCGCTCAAGGACATCCCGATCATCGTCTACACCGGCCGCGATCTCACCGAGCAAGAGGAGCTCGAGCTCAAGGGCTTCACCGACTCGATCATCATCAAGAGCGTCAGGTCGATGGAGCACCTGCTCGACGAGACGGCGCTGTTCCTGCACCGAGTCGAGTCGAACCTGCCCGAGAACAAGCGGCGCATGCTGACGCAGATCCACCAATCCGATCCGGTGTTCAGCGGCAAGAAGGTGCTCATTGTCGACGACGACGCGCGCAACATCTTCGCGCTCACCTCGGTGCTCGAGCGCCACAAGATGGAGGTGTTCTACGCGGAGAACGGGCTCAAGGGCATCGAGGTGCTGAAGAAGACCGAAGGCATCTCGTGCCTGCTCATGGACGTCATGATGCCGGAGATGGACGGCTACGAGACCACGCGCGAGATCCGCAAGATGCCGGAGTTCGCGTCGGTGCCGATCATCGCGCTCACCGCCAAGGCGATGAAGGGCGACCGCGAAAAATGCATCGAAGCCGGCGCCAGCGACTACATCACCAAGCCGGTCGACACCGAGCAGCTCATGTCGCTCCTGCGCGTGTGGCTCTACGGCTCGTCGGGCGGCAGCGCGGTCGGAGGAGGCGTGGTCTAGCGGTCATGGCCGAGACGGAGGACCCAGCCGATCCGGCCGCGGCCGCGGCGGAGCCGGCGGCGCCGACGCCCATCGTCGTTCTCGACGGTGGCCGCGGCGACGACGCGCCGGCGCAGGCGCGCGACGAGGAGCTCGAGACCATCGAGCTGCAGCTCCTTACCGAGGCGGTGTTCCGTCGCTACGGGCTCGACTTCCGCAACTACGCCACCGCGTCGCTGCGCCGCCGCGTGCGGCTCGCCATGCACGAGGAAGAGGTCGCCACCATCTCGGCGCTGACCGATCGGCTGCTGCACGATCCGCCGGCGATGGAGCGGCTGCTCTTGCGCCTGTCGATCAACGTGACGGCGATGTTCCGCGATCCGGGATTCTTCCTGGCGATGCGGCGCAAGGTGATCGCGCACCTGCGCAGCTATCCGTTCGTCCGCATCTGGCACGCCGGCTGCTCGACGGGCGAGGAGGTCTATTCGATGGCCATCCTCCTCGCCGAGGAGGGGCTGTACGATCGCTGCCGCATCTACGCCACCGACTTCAACGAAGTGGCGCTGCAGCGCGCGCGCGACGGCATCGTCTCGCTCGACTGCATGCAGGAGTATTCGACCAACTACTTGCGCGCCGGCGGGCACGGCTCGCTCTCCGACTACTACACGGCCAACTACGGCCACGCCATCTTCCGCTCGTCGCTGCGCAAGAACGTCGTCTTCTCGCAGCACAACCTCGCCACCGACGGCAGCTTCAACGAGTTCAACCTCATCCTCTGCCGCAACGTGATGATCTACTTCAACGACCAGCTGCAGAATCGCGTGCACGATCTGCTGTTCGGCAGCTTGCGCCGTTACGGCGTGCTCGGCCTCGGACGCAAGGAGTCGATGCGCTCGACGCCGCACGAGCTGGAATACGAAGTCCTCGACGAGAGCGAGCGGATCTTTCGACGGCCACGATGAGCGAGGGCGGGGGGATTCGGATGGTGGTGGTGGGGACTTCGCTCGGCGGCATGTCGGCGCTCGAGATCATCCTGCGCGAGCTGATGCCTGATTTTCCGCTGCCGATCGCCGTCGTGCAGCACCGCGGCATCGATCCGGCCGCGCAGTCGGAGCTGGCGAGCCTGCTGCAGATGCACTCGGCGGTGCCGATCGTCGAGGCCGGCGACAAAGATCCGATCCGCGGCGGCACCGTCTACCTGGCGCCGTCCGACTATCACCTGCTCGTCGACGGCGATCGCTTCGCGCTCTCGATCGACGCCCGCGTCTGCCACGCGCGGCCGGCGATCGACGTGCTCTTCGAATCGGCGGCCGACAGCTACGGCGCGGCGCTCCTGGCGCTGCTGCTCACCGGCGCCAGCGCCGACGGCACCGCGGGCGCGCAGCGGGTCAAGGAGCGTGGCGGCGTCGTGGTGGCGCAGGATCCGAAAACGGCCGAATCGGCGGTCATGCCGCAGTCCGCCATCAGGGCCGGCGTGGTCGATCGGGTGATGCCGCTGAAGGAAATCGCGGCGTACCTGAATGTCGCCAGCGTAAAGCACCGGTAATTTTTCGCACGCGCTGTGTAATGCGTGTACATGCGCGAAAGTACGTAGTATTTCTTGGATCGAATTAGTAAAACGCGCTACACTGAATTTCGTGAAAGTTCGTATTGCCGATTTGGGCAGCGTGACTTCATACGATCCGGAGCTGTGCGTTCCGTGGCGGCTGGTGACGCCGCGCGGGCACGAGAGCTGCCGCTGGCAGCGCATCGACGGCCGTTGGGTCGCGCTCACCATCGGCCGTGACGACGAGATCGGGAACGTCGTGGTCACCGATTCGCGCGGACGGCGCGAGCTCATCGACGACTACGAGAACGCGCTGGCGCTGGCACGTCGCTGGCGCACCTGATGCTTCTTTAGCTGCTTCATGAAACGAGAGCGGCAAGTGAATCGGCAGCGACGCGAGCAGCGTCCGCCCGAGCCCGACGAGAAGCGCAGCTACAACGAAGCGACCACCGTCACCGAGGACGAGAATCCGCGCCTGCCCGGCCCGCCGCAGGAGACGGGCACCACCACGCCGCACGACTGAAGGGCGGCGTGTCAGTAGGCGCCGACGTTGCGCATCAGCGTGATCATCAAAAAGATGATGATCGCTGCCAGCACGACGATCGCGCCGGTCGCGGCCGCGGCCGTGCGGTGATCGTGCGGCAGATGCAGACGGTCGATGGCCATGGAAACCCTCCGCTGAGGAAGATGCAGCGCCGGACGTCCGGTGCAAGCCGTGTGCGCGGCCTACGTCTTGCGTATGTGTCGAGCGAGGAGGAAGCCATGCACATTCTGTGGATGTTGATCGTCGGCTTGATCGTGGGCGCGCTTGCGAAGCTGTTCATGCCGGGCCGAGATCCGGGCGGGATCATCGTCACCGCGCTGCTCGGCATCGCCGGCTCGTTCGTCGCCGGCTTCATCGGCCGCGCCGCCGGCTGGTACCACAATACCGCCAGCGGCCCCGGCATCATCGCCTCGATCCTCGGCGCGATGCTGATCCTTCTCGCCTATCGCCTGGTCATGCGCCGCCGCGAACGACCGCTGCTCTAGCCTCGTAGCCGCGAGCCTTAGTGGCTCAGCAATCCAGCGATGCCCGTGGTAATCGCCGGCACGTACGTGATGAACAGAACGCCCAACGCCATGATCACGAGAAATGGCAGGGCTTGCTTGTATAGGTACGGCAGCGGCTTGCCGAAGCGCGAGGCCGACAGGAACAAGTTGAGCCCCATCGGCGGGAACAGAAAGCCGAGCTCGAGGTTCGCCAGGAACACCACGCCGAGGTGCACCGGCTCGACGTTGAACACCTGCCCGAGCGGCGCCACCAGCGGCGCCAGCACGATGATCGCGGCGTAGATCTCGAAGACGCTGCCGAGCACCAGGAGCATCGCATTGAGCGCGAGCAGGAACGCCCACTGCGAGTGGA
>DASXOU010000155.1:0-2121 GCA_036494045.1 Polyangia bacterium
CCGCTCTTGCGCGGGCGGCGGCGGCTGGCGATCGTGGCGCGCGACTGGACGCTGGGCGCGTCGCTGCTCGCGCGCGAAGCGGAGCTGGCTGCCGATCGCGGCGATCGCATCCACGCGCTCATGTCGGCCGCCGCCATCACGCTCGACAAGCTGCAGGATCAGAAAGGGGCGCTGCGCCATTACCGGCGCCTGCTCGAGCTCGAGCCGGCGCACGAGGACGCGTTCACCCGCGCGCGCGCGCTGCTCGAGGAGAACAAGGACGACGCCGGCCTCATCGATCTGGTGGTCGCGCGCGCCGCGGCGACGGCGAACGGGCGCGAACGCGCCAACATGCTCAAGCTGCAGGCGGCGCTGCAGCGCGATCGCATGAAGGATGCGCGCTCGGCGGTGGCCGCGCTCAAGCAGGCGATCGCGCTCGCGCCCGACGATCTCGACGCCTACTTGATGCTGGCGCCGCTCGAGGAGGAGCAGCGCTGGTGGCAGGGCGCCGCCGACTGCTATCGCAAGATCGCCGAGCTGACGCCGGGATCCGATCAGAGCCGCACGGCGCGGCTGCGCGAGGCGCAGATCCGCGAGGACGAGCTCGGCGATCGCGAGGCGGCGCGCACCATCCTCGAGGAGCTGATCATCGACGACACCGATCGGCAGGCGGTGCGGCAGATGGCGCAGCTATGCGTGCGCATGGGCAAGCACACGCGCGCGCGCGAGCTGTTCCTGCACGCGTCGGCGACGGGAAGCGCGGTCGAGCGCATCGAGGATCTGTTGTCGCTCGCCGAGGTCCCCGTCGACAACGTCACCGACGAAGCGGGCGAGCGCGCCATCATCGAGGCGTTCGCGCTCGCCACCGGGCACAAGGACGGTGTCCTGGCGCTCACGCGCATCTACGGCCAGCGCAACGATTGGAACGGCTTCATTCGCCACGCCGAGCGCGCCTGCGAGGGGCAGCGCGGCGACGGTGTGGTGGCGCTGCGCCTGGCGCTGGCGTCGGTCTACGCCGATCAGATGAGCCGGCCCGACCTGGCGGCGACGCAGCTGGCGGCCGCGCGCGTCTTGGCGCCGAACGACGCGACGCTGACGCAGCGGCTGGCGCAACTGCAGCTCGCCTCGGGCCAGGGCGATCGTGCGGTCGGCGAGTTCCGCCGCGCGCTCGGCGCCGATCCGTTCAACGGCCCGGCGCTGCGCGGCCTGGCCGAAGCGGTGCGTCCGCGGCTGCCCGAATTGGCGGGGATGTTCAGCGCGCTCGCCGATCTCGGCGACGGGCGCGTCACCATCTTGCAGACGCCGCCGCGCCGCTCGCCCTTGTCGGGCGCGGAGCTGCAGCTCCTCGGCGCGGCCAATCCGCTGATCGCGCTCGTGGCCGAGCTGGTGCGCCAGTTCGAGCCGTTCGCGCCGGCGATGATCGCGGACGTCATGGGCCTCATGCCGCGCGGGGACGCGGCGCCGCACAATCATCCGCTGTTCGTGCGCATCGCGACGGTGGCGCAGACCTTCGGGCTGCCGCCGTTCCGCGTGCACCTCGATCCCGACGCCGCGGTGGTCTCGTTCGTCGCCGGCGACGGCGTGGCGCTGCTCGTCGGCATGCGCCTGGCCAACGCGGCCGGGCCGGCGCGCATCGCGTTCGATGCGGCGCGCCTGTTCGCGTTCGTCGTCGAGCACCAGACGCTGGCCGCGGTCACCGACGGCAATCAGTTGGCGGCGATCCTCTCGGCGGTGTCGCCGACGGTGCGCGCGCCCGAGCTCGAGAAGGTCAAGGCGCGCCTGGCCAAGGTGTTGCCGCGAAAGGCGCGCAAGGAGCTCGAGCGGCTGGTGACGGATCCGAGCGTGCTCAACGCGACGCCGGCCTATTGGGCCGACGTGCAGCGGCGCGCCGATCGCGCGGCGCTCCTGACGACCGGCGATCCGGTGACGGCGATGATGGCGCTCGCCGGCAGCGCCGATCTCAACGTCGTGCGCCGCAGCCCGCGCTGCCACGACCTCATGACGTGGCTCTTGTCCGACGAGGCGTGGACGGTGCTGGCAGCGTTCGCGCGCTCGGCGCCGTCGCAGGCGGCGCATCCGCCGCCGCCACCGCCGCCCCGTCGCTGACGGCGATCATCGCGCGCCTGTCATCGCGGACTGCCG
>DASXOU010000156.1:0-3384 GCA_036494045.1 Polyangia bacterium
AAAGAGGCGTACCTCGACTATCCCGACTCGTCGTTCCTCTTCAACATCGGGCAGTGCCAGCGACAGCTCGGGCTCAAGCAGGATGCCGTGCTCTCGTACAAGGCGTACCTGCGCGAGGCTCCGTCGACTCCGCGGCGCGACGAGGTGCTCGCGATCGTGCACAACTTGGAGTCGCTGATCCGCGACGACGAGGCGACCAAGAGGGGCCGTCCCGAGGGGACGATCATCCCCAACGACAAGCCGCCGGATACGACGACGACGCAGACGCCGCCGCCGCCGCCGAATGATGGCGCGACGACGCTGACCGCGACGACGACGGCGCCACCGCGGCGCACGCCGATCTACAAGAAGTGGTGGCTGTGGACCGTCGTCGGCGTCGCTGCCGTCGCGGTCGGCGTCGGGCTCGGCGTCGGGCTGTCGGCGCACGGCACCAGCTATCCGGGCGCGCCGCCGAGCGATGGAACGATCCATTTCTAGGGGGCGCGCGATGTCGACGTGCAAGATCTCGATCCTGGGGCTCGTGCTCGCCGCCGGCTGCGCGCAGAAGGGCTCGCTCGTCTTCGTCACCGTCGACTCCGGCTACGCCATCGCCGACGCCGCGCGGCTGCACGTGGCGCTCTCCGCCGCCGGCCGCAGCATGGCGAGCGAGGTGCCGCTCTCGCCGACCACGTTTCCGCCGGCGCACTCGTTCGCCGTCGACGTCGGCGCCAGCACGCGCGGCACGCTCATGGTCGACGCGCAGCTCTTCGACTCGACGGGCGCGATGATCGACGACGCCATGGGCTCGGTGGCCATCGCCGCCGGAGGACGCGCCGATCTCACGCTCACCTTCCGCGCCGGCGCCGCCGGCGACATGGGCGGCGACGATCTGGCAGCGCCTCCCGGCAGCGATCTCGCCGTCGGGCCCGACATGGCCACCTGCGTGCCGGCGACGGCGAGCCAGACGCTGTGGGTCGATCCGACGCTCGGCATCGACGATGCCTTCCACGGCGCCGCGCCCGGCGCCTGCGCCAACAAGACGATCACCTTCGCGCTCACGCACGGCACCGGCCACATCAACCTGAACCCGACGGCCACCTACTCGACGACGACGGGCGAGACCTTCCCGATCACCCTCGGCGGCACGCAGATTCTCGACGGCGACCCCAACAACACGGGCACGCTCGCCAAGATCTTCGGCTACCACGACGGCACCTACCCCGCCTCCATCGTCCTGAGCGGCACCCTCAATCAGCTCCTCCGCGTCGACGACAGCATCCCGACCGGCTCGACGAGCACCAACATGTCCAACATCATCGCTTGCGTGCACATCACCACCGCCGGCGGCCACGTGCTCGATCACGACAGCATCCACGACTGCCAGGGCGAGGGCGTCGAGTTCAACCAGATGGGCGGCTCCACCCTCACCAACGACATGCTCAACAACGTCGACAATGGGCTCAACGGCCTCGGCGCCGGCGTCACCGTCAAGAACTGCACGATCCACTGCAATGGCGACGGCATCAACGGCTGCCCCAGCATCTCGGGCTGCGGCAACACCATCACGTTCCAGACGGTCGACTGCAACGCGTGCCCCTGCCCGAACCCGGGCTTCGAGCAACCGTGCCCCTAATCCGCGCGACCTAAGCGTCGGCGCGCATCGGCCGCGCGTATGCATCTTCGCTCCTGCCGGGGAGGAGCACATGAAACGACTGCTGTTGATCCTGGGCCTCGTCGGCGGCTCCGCGCTCGCCGTCGAGCCGCCACGCGAGATCGATCCCGCCGCCGACGCCGCGCTGCAGCGGATGAGCGATTACCTGGCCAGCCTGCGCTCGTTCCGCGTCGAGTCGCGCGCCGTCGACGAGCGCGTCACCACCGACGGGCAGAAGCTGCAGTTTCTCGCCGACACGCGCTTGACCGTCGCGCGGCCCAATCGCTTGCGCGCCGAGCGGCTGGGCGCCTTCGGCGACACCATCATCCGCTACGACGGATCGCAGTTCAGCATCTACGGCAAGCGCACCGGCTATTACACGAGCACGCCGGCGCCGCGCACGCTCGACGCCGCCGTCGACTTCGTGCGCGCGCGCTACGGGGTCGATGCGCCCGGCAGCGATCTCATCGACAGCGATGTCCACGATCTCTTGATGGCGAACACCGACAGCGTGCGCGACCTCGGCCTCGAGCCGATCGACGGCACGCTCTGCCGACACCTCGCCGCGCGCGGCCGCGACGTCGATTGGCAGCTGTGGATCGAGGATGGCGCGCGGCCGCTGCCGCGCCGCTACGTCGTCATCACCAAGGACCAGCCGCAGAAGCCCGAGTTCGCCGTGACGCTGTCGCACTGGGAGCCGAACGCGCCCGTCGACGCCGCCATGTTCACCTTCGTGCCGCCGCCCGGCGCCGAGCGCATTCGCTGGATGCCGCTCGGGCCGGAGCGCGCCGCGCGTTGAGAGGAGGACCCATGCGTCGCATGATCAGAAAGCGTGCCTTGTTGGCGCTGGCCGCCGGCGTCACCTCGCTCGTCACCATCGAGGCGTCCGCGATCGTCGGACGGCCGCTCACGCCCATCAGCTACGCCGGCGCCGCCCGTCGTAGCGTGCGGCGGTCCGCCTATGCCGCGCCGCTCGTCGGCGCCGCGGCCGTCGGCACCGCCGCCGCTGTCGGCACCGCCGCCGCCGTCGCTGCGCTGCCGCACGGCTGCGTCGCCGGCGTCTCCTGCGGCGGCGTCGTCTACCAGCCGGCATACTCCGGCGCGACGGTGGTTTACGTGCCGCGCTGACGCCGCCGATTTCGTGAAGGTTCCGCCGGCCTCGCGACATCTACCCGCGTGATCGACCGAAGTTGGCTGGCGTTCTTCTGTGTGGCCGTGTTGTCGGGCTGCGGCCCGATCCTGGAAAAAGGCTCGTCGCCCGACATGGCCGCCGGCGGCAGCGGCGGCACCGGCGGCGGCGACGGCGGCAGCGCGTCGGGCCCCGACATGAGCGACCCGCCCGTGGTCACCTCGATGTGCCCGCACGCGAACGATCCGCCCCTGGCGAGCGGCACCTGCCAGGTCACCGCAGGCACCAGCGGCACGCTCATCACCGGCACCATCCTCATCCCCGGCTCGGTCATGCGCGGCGGCCAGGTCTACGTCGACGCCAGCGGCACCATCCAATGCGTCGCCTGCGACTGCACCGCGATGGCCGCGTCGGCGACCACGATCGACTGCCCGACCGGCGTCGTCTCGCCCGGCCTCATCAACACGCACGATCACATCACGTACACGCAAAACGCGCCGGTCGCCGACAGCGGCGAGCGCTACGAGCATCGCAACGACTGGCGCAACGGCGACAACGGCCACACCAAGATCTCGTACATGAGCGGCGCCACCGCGCAGCAGGTCTCGTGGGGCGAGGTCCGCTT
>DASXOU010000157.1:0-3190 GCA_036494045.1 Polyangia bacterium
GGGCGTGGTGCATCGAAGGCGGCCGGTGTTGAAGGCGCGATTTCCGGTGCATGTGACGTGGCGGATGTGCGAGGGCGTGTGGCAGCTACGGACGCGGCGCTGCTTTGGGGCGCTGTCGCGGGCGTTTTGGGGTGGGGCCAATCGGTTTGGGTTTCGGCTCGTCCATTATTCGGTGCAGGGGAATCATGTGCACTTGTTGGTCGAGGCCGAGAGTGAGCGGGCGTTGTCGCGCGGGATGAATGGGCTCGGCGTCAGGGTCGCCAAGGGGCTCAATCGCGTGCTGGGGCGGAGTGGCAAGGTGCTCGAGGATCGCTATCACGGGCACATTTTGCGGACGCCGACGGAGGTGCGGCACGCGCGCACGTATCTGCTGCAGAACGCGGCGCAGCACATCGGGCTCGTCGGCGCGGATCCGTATACGTCGCGCGTGGCGGTGGTGGCGCCGCGGACGTTCTTGATGCGGCGGATGCGCTAGGCGGCGTGCATGTGTTGCGGGGCTTCGTCGTCGCGGTGGCGGTGCGTGATGCGGAGCGTGAGCGGGATGCCGACGAAGCGGAGGCCGACGCCGGCGGCTTCGAGGCGCACGACCTCGGCGGCGAATTCCCATTGCTCGTAGGGCGGGCGCGCGCCGTCGTCGTCGAGGGCGGGCTCGTCGGTCACGCGGACGACGGTGCGGGCGCCGATGGGGAGCGGCGCGGCGGTGACCACGAAGATGCCGTCGCCGGAGATGTCGCGCGCTTCGCCGGGCCAGTCGCCGATTTGCACGACGACGGAGATGGGGGCGCGGATTTGCTCGCGCGAGGCCCACGGCTCACGGCGGCGGTTGGCGTCCTGCATGAAGAAGCGCTCGAGCTCCTCGAGGCGGGCGCGCTCGACCTCGCCGAGGAGGTAGCCGAGGCGGTCGCGCTTGCCCACGAGCACCCGATAGTCGCCGGCGCGTCTGACCCAGTCCATGGAGGTCTCCGTGGCCATCTTCGCATCCCAACCAAGCAACGCCCGTACCGCTCATCAGCGACGGGCTTCGACTTCCCATCTCACTGAAATCTACGTCGCTTGGATGCGCAGTCTCCCTCGCGGGTGGCCCGCGGGCGCTGCCGGAAAGGCAAAAAAGTGACGTTTCGTGCGGGGCAGTGTGGCAGTTGCGTCATGGCGTCCGTGGCTTAGGCTCGGGCAAAGGTGGTAGCGTCGGTCGCGCGCGCAACCTACGTTGGGAATAGCGGTGCCCATGGATTTGTTTCGTCACGCTGCAAAAAAGAGCCGGACCGGACAGCCGCTGGCCGAGCGGATGCGGCCGCGCGATCTCGACGAGTTCGTCGGACAGGCGCACCTCGTCGGGCCGGGGCGGATTCTCGAGCGCACCACCACGGAGCGGGCACTGCCCTCGCTCATCCTGTGGGGGCCGCCGGGGACGGGGAAGACGACGCTGGCGCGCATCCTGGCGGCGCGCGCGCAGGCGCGATTCGTCGGGTTGTCGGCGGTGCAGGCGGGCGTCAAGGATCTGCGCGACGCCGTCGGCGTGGCCGAAACGCAGCTGGCCGAGCACGGCGAGCGCACCGTCCTGTTTCTCGACGAGATCCATCGCTTCAACAAGGCGCAGCAGGATGCGCTCTTGCCGCACGTCGAGGCGGGGACGATCACGCTCATCGGCGCGACGACGGAGAATCCATCGTTCGAGGTCAACGCGGCGCTCTTGTCGCGCTGCAAGGTGGTGCGGCTCGAGGCGCTCGACGAGGCGGTGCTCAGGCAGCTCATCGATCGCGCGCTCGCCGACGAAGAGCGCGGGCTCGGGAAGCTCCCGCTCGACGTCGCCGACGAGGTGCGCGACCTCATCGCGCGCGAAGCGTCGGGCGACGCGCGGCGCGCGCTGTCGACGCTGGAAGTCGCGGCCGAGGTCGCGACGCCGGGGCCCGACGGGCGGCGGCGCGTGGATCTGGCCGCCGTCGAAGAGGCGATGCAGCGCAAGACGCTGCTCTACGACAAAGCGGGCGAGGAGCACTACAACGTCATCTCCGCGTTCATCAAGTCGATGCGCGGCTCGGATCCCGACGCCGCCGTCTATTGGATGACGCGCATGATCGAGGCCGGCGAAGATCCGATCTTCATCGTGCGGCGCATGGTCATCTTCGCCTCCGAGGACATCGGCAACGCCGATCCGCAGGCACTCGTCGTCGCGGTGGCGGCGCTCGACGCCGTGCGCCTGGTCGGGCTGCCCGAGGGGACGCTGCCGATGACGCAGGCGGCAACCTACCTGGCGACGGCGCCGAAGTCGAACACGGTGCTGACGACCTACGCGGCGGCGCGGAAGGCGGTGGCCGAGCGCGGCGCGCTGCCGGTGCCGCTGCACATTCGCAACGCGCCGACGCCGATGATGAAGCAGATGGGCTACGGCTCCGGTTACAAATATCCGCACGACTTCGAGGGGCACTACGTCGCGGAAGACTATCTGCCGACGGAGCTGAAGGGCGAGCGCTTCTACGTGCCGTCGGAGTCGGGATACGAGAAGGAGATCGGCGCGCGCTGGCGGGCGTTGCGCGCGCAGGCCGGGCTGCCCGTCGACGACGACGTCGACGAGTAGCGCCGGTCAGTCCTCGGCGATTCGCGTAGCCTTCGAGCTCGCGCGCGAGCGTGCGCAGAAATGCGATAGCTGATGCACTGCTCGGCGCGCGGGATGATGGCGCGGATGGTCCGGCGCACCTTGCCGAGCGCGGCGCGGCGCTCGCCGTTGACGGCCGCGAGATACTCGTCGATCGTCGTCGGCTTGCCGCTCATGGCGTGGCTACTCAGGCGCGACTTCGGGGCGCTTCAAGCGGCCGAGCGGGACGAACGCGCCGCTCGCGCGCGTCGGCGGCTCGGCGCGCGGCGGATCGAACGCGAGCGCCAGCTCGGCGGCGGCGTCGGCGGCGCGCACGGCGCTCTCGATCGTCGCCGGCAGGCCGGTGCGCACCCAATCGCCGGCGGCGAACAGGCCGTCGACGGGGCTTTGACAGCGCGGGCGCAAGCCTTCCGTGCCGGCGGTGTGCGCGATGGTCGCGTCGCGCTCCTTCATGACGCGCGCGTGCACGACGCGCGCGCCGGCCGCCGCGGGCATGACGCGCCCCAGCTCGGTGACCAGCAGCTGCACGATCTCGTCCGCCGGGCGATCGACGAGCTCGCGCGCCGCCGACACCACGAGTGACAGATGGCTCTTGTG
>DASXOU010000158.1:0-10424 GCA_036494045.1 Polyangia bacterium
TTGGCCCGACTCGAGCCCGACCTCGTTCGACAAGAAGAACGTGCGCGACGGGCACTATCCCTTGTGGTCGTACGTGCAGTACTTCGCGCCGCAAGCGGTCGGGGGCGGCGCGCTCAACCCCGCGGCGCAGACGATCATCGACATGCTCGCCGGAAATCCCGTCACCACCAACCCGGTGTTCGAGCCGCTCGACTCGGTCATCGCCAACAACCTCGTGCCCGCGTGCGCGATGAAAGTCTCGCGCACCGTCGAGGGCGGCGATCAAGCGCCGTTCTCGCCGGCCGAGCCGTGCGGTTGCTACTACGACGCCAAGGTGCCCGGCGGCTCGACGACATGCACTGTGTGCACCGACGACACTCCGTGCGGCGCCGGCAAGTGCCGGCACGGCTACTGCGAGGCGAAGTGATGACCATGAAGACGAAGAAGAAGATGCTTCGCCTCGTCGGTGCGCTCGCGCTCGCGACGCTGGCGGCGTGTGGCAACAGCATGAGCAACAACGGCTCGCCCGACATGGCGATGACCGGCGGCGGCGGCGCCGACATGGCGCCGACGTGCGTGACGAATCCGACGACCGGCACCGAGCTGCTCAACGCGTGCACCACGGCGGCGACCGGCGATCCGGCCAAGGACGCACCCTATTTCCCGTCGCTGGCGCCGAACGGCAACCTGCCACCTTTGCCCTAAATGCGAGGCCACATGAAAACGATCGCGATGCTGTTGTGCGTCGCCGGCCTCGCCGCCTGCGATGACGATACGACCTCGATGCAAGAGAACATGGACCTGGCGATGTCGGCGGGTCCCGACATGACCGTGCTCGACATGGGCCGGAACCGAACTGCCGACGTGCCGCTGACCTTCCAGCCCGAAGGGTTGTGGTGGGACTCGGCGACGCAGGCGCTGTACATCGCCAACGACGGCGGGCAGCAGATCGTCCGCTGGGACGAGTATTCGCAGAGCTTCGCCGTGTTCGCGCGGCTGCCCGACATCGCCCCGACGGCCGGCTCGCTCGGCCAGCTCGTCGAGCGCAGCGACGGCACGTGGCTGACGACGCGCTTCGGCTTCGGAATGGCGGGCGCCGTCATTCAGACGAGCGCGGACGGCCAGACGTCGACCGCGATCGCCGGCCTCGACACCACGCGCCGCCGCATCGGGCTCACCGTCGCGGCCGACGGCACCGTGTACGACGGCTGGTTCACCCAGGTCGGCAGCGGCATGCCGATGAACGGCACCGTCTCGAAGGTCGCGCTCGACGGCTCGGGCGAGACCGATCTCGTGACCGGCATCGGCAAGCCCGTCGGCGTGCTCGCGCTCGGCGATCAGCTCTACATCAGCGACCAGATGAACGGCGTGGTTTTGAAGACGCCGCTCGCCTCGCCGGGCACGACCACGACGTTCGCCACCATCCCCGGCGCCGACGAGCTCGCCGCCGGCGCGGCCGGCATCCTCTACGCGGTCAGCCACGACGGCGCGGTGTGGTCGATCGCCAGCGACGGCACGCCGACGATGCTCAAGGACGGCTACAAGCCGCTGCGCGGGATCGCATGGGATCCCGACCACCAGCGAATCTTCTTCTCCGAGCCCGACGCCGGCAGCCCCGACGGCGGCGCGGGCATGCCGATGTTGCACATCATTCCGATCAATTGATGCTGCGTCGGCTCGTCGTCATCGTCGTCATCGGGTTCGCGACGGCGACGCTTGCCGAGGAGCCGACGCCGGACTCGGCGGCGCCGGACGTCAACGCGCGCATCGACGATCTGGCGCGCCAGCTCGGCGAGGCGCAGGCGCGCATCGATCGCCAGGCTGCCGAGCTGCGCGCGCTGCGCGCCGATCTCGACGCGCAGAAGGACGCGCACGCGGGATTTCGCGTGGGCCGCTTCGCCGTGTCGCTCTTCGGGTTCGTGCAGGCCGACGGGATCGTCGATTCGTCGGCGTCGGTGAACGAGGTCGATCCGTCGACGGGCGCGCCGCTCAACGAGACGCGCTTTTTGATCCGCCGCGCGCGCCTGCGCGCCGACGTCGATTACGGGTACGTCGCCGGCGCCATCGAGCTCGACGGCAACACCGTCAACGGCCCGGTGGCGCGCATCCTCGACGCCGAGGTGTCGGCCTGTTGGCCGCGCTGCGGAGTCGCGTCGCTCGCGCAGATGCCGCTGGTCATGGCCTCGATCGGGCTCATGCGCATTCCCTTCGGCTTCGAGGTGCAAGAGAAGGACTACGTGCGCCTGTTCATGGAGCGCTCGAACGCCGAGCGCGCGTTCTTCCCCGGCGAATTCGATCTCGGCGCGCGCGTGCAAGGCGGCTGGCGCTGGCTGCGCTGGCAGGCGGCGGCGATGAACGGCCATCCGTCGGGCGACAAGCAGTACGCGCTCGTCGATCCGACGGCGTCGAAGGATTTTCTCGGGCGCGTCGGCGCCGACACGCGGCCGCATCGGCGCGTCGCCATCTCGGGCGGCGTGTCGGGATTGTGGGGCACTGGATTTTCGGCGGGGACGCCGTCGACCAAGGCGACCTTGATCTGGCGCGACACCAACGCCGACGGTCAGGTGGACATCACCGAGATCTTCGGCTCGCCGGGACAGCCGGCGACGCCGTCGCGCACGTTCTCGCGCTACGCGCTCGGCGGCGACTTGCGCGCGGTGATTGATCTTCCGTGCGTCGGCGCGCTCACCGTCTACGGCGAGATCACGTGGGCGACGAACCTCGATCGCGGGCTCTACGTCGCCGATCCGTACGCCAACGGCGGCGACCTGCGCGAGCTCGGCTGGTACGTCGCGGCCACGCAGCAGCTCACGCGCTGGGCCGCCGTCGGCATTCGCTACGATCGCTACGATCCCGACGCCGACGCGCGCCAGCAAGTGGGCGCGAGCATCGTGCCGCGCGACAAGACCTTCACGACGCTGAGCCTGGTCGGCGCGGTGATGTGGCAAAAGTACGCGCGCTTTTCGATCGAGTGGGATCACAGCACCAACGCGCTCGGCATCGGCAACGCGGGCGCGCCGGCGACGCTCGGCGGCGACGTCGTGACCATTCGCGGGCAGGCGCTCTTCTGATGCGCGCGCGCGTCACGTGCGTCGTCGCGCTCGTCGTCGCCGCCGGCTGCGGCGCGCAGTCGGCCGATCCCGGCGTCGCGGCCGATCTGCAGATCGCGGGCGGCCACTTCCGCGCCGGCGCGCTGCCGTCGCCGACGAGCGGTCCCGCCGTCGAGTCGCTGCAGTTCTCGGCGGCGCGAGTGTCGGCGGGTCAGGGCGATCAGCCGCTCCTCGGCGTCCTCGACGCGTCGGCGACCGCGGTCCTCATCGCGCTCGACGGCGACGTCGGCTACTGGGTCGTCGGCGCCGGTGTGCCTGCGCCCGATGCGCCGACGCTGCCGACGTTCAGCGTCGTCGCCGCGTTCGGCCGGCTCGTGCCGTCGGGCACACGAACGCTCCTCGCCGAAGCGGTCGACGCCGCCGGCCACGTCGGCGCACCGACGATGCAGCAGCTCACCATCGACGGCGCGGCGATTCCCAGCGGTCCGCTCGTGGTTCACCTCGCGTGGTCGGACGACGCCGATCTCGATCTGCACGTCGTCGATCCCGACGGCGTCGAGATCTTCTTCCGCCATCCCACGGGCTACCAGGCGCCGCCGCCGCCGGCGCTGCCCGATCCGACCGCCGCCGCCAACGCGCCGCTCCTCGACGGTGACTCCAACGGCGGCTGCGTCATCGACGGCCGCGATCAGGAGAACGTGGTGTGGTCGATGGCGCCCGTGTCCGGGCACTACGTCGTCCGCGTCGACGCCGCGTCGCTGTGCAAGACCGCCTACGCCGATTGGCGCGTCGACGAGATCCTCGGCGGCAGCATCGTCGCGACCGCGCGCGGCGAGGCGGTGAGCGCCGACACGCGCGGCGATCACGACACCGGCGCCGGCCGCGCCGCGCTCGCGTTCGATGTGCCGTAGCACGGCTGCCGCGCTCGCCCTCGTTTTCGTCGTCGCGGCGGCCGTCGCCGCGCACGCGCAAACGCTCCCGACCACCGGCGAGCTCTCGGGTGTCATCGTCGAGCGCGGCAGCGAGCGGCCGCTCGTCGGCGTCGGCGTCGCCATCGCCGGCAGCGATCGCAGCGCCATCACCGACGAAGCGGGCCGCTTCGCCCTCTTGGGCGCGCCCGCCGGCCGCGTCACGCTCGTGCTCACGCCGCCCGGCGCCGCGCCGCTGCGCATCGACGAGGAGGTCGCCGCCGGCCGCCATCGCCAGGTGCGTTACGTCGTCAGCCTCGAAGCCGCGCGCGCCGGCTACGAATCGATCGTGCGCGCGCCCCGCGTCGAGCGCGCCGGCGTCGTCGAAATCGGCGTCAGCCGCGAAGAGGCGCGCCACGCCGCCGGCACCGCCGACGATCCGCTCAAGGTCCTCGAGGATCTTCCCGGCGTCGCCCGCGCCACCGCCGGCACCGGCGACGTCATCGTCTGGGGCGCCGCGCCCGCCGACACGCGCTTCGTCTTCGACGGCATCGAGCTGCCCGCGCTCTACCACGTCGGCGGCTGGCGCTCGACGATCGCGCCCGGCCTGGTCGCGCGCGTCGGCCTGACGCCGGGCGGCTTCGACGCCGAATGGGGCCGCGCGCTCGGCGGCCTGGTGCGCGTCGACGGCGCCGGCCGCCCCGCCGACGGCGCCCACGGCGAAATCGGCGCCGACGTCCTCGACGGCAGCGCTCTGGTCTCCTACGCGCGCGGGCGCTTCGCCGTCACCGTCGCCGGCCGCTACTCGTGGCTCGACAAGCTCGCCGGCGCCGTCGTGCACGGCGACGCCGCCGCGTTCATCCCGCTGCCGCGCTGGGACGACTATCAGCTGCGCGCCAGCGTCGCGCTCCGCCGCCACGAAGAGCTCACGCTCACCTTCCTCGCCGCCGACGATTCGTTGCGCCGCGAGGTCTCGACCGGCGATCCGACCACGATCCACTCCGACGACTTCGATCGCTCGAGCTACCGCGTCATCCTGCGCTACGACCTCGAAGCGGGCGGCGCCGCCACCGACGTATCGCCGTTCTTCGGCTACGACCACAGCCGCACCGTCGACATGTACGGCGCCACGCCCGCCGATCTCGACGTGCGCGCCTGGTCCGCCGGCCTGCGCGCCGCCCATCGCCGCCGCATCGGCCGCTACCTCGTCTTCACGGCCGGCCTCGACCTCCTCGACACGCACGCCGACGTCTCGCGCCTCGGCTCTCTGACCATCCCCGCGCGCGAAGGCGACATCACCATCTTCGGCCAGCCGCCCGGCGACGACGTCGCCGCCGCCGACGATCACCTGCACGAGCTCGACCTCGCGCCCTTCGTCAGCGTCGACGTGCGCATCGGCCCCGTCACCATCACGCCCGGCCTGCGTGTCGACGCCCTCCTCGTCCAAGGCGATCACATCGCTCCGCCGGTCGCCGGCGACGCGCGCGTCGGCTTCTCGCGCTTCGACTGGACCGCCGATCCGCGCCTGGCGCTGCGCTGGCAAGCGCACCCGCGCCTCGCCGTCGTCGCCGCCGGCGGGCTCTATCATCAGCCGCCCGCCGTCACCGATCTGGGCGCGCGCTTCGGCAATCCCACGCTCGGCCCCGAGCGCGCCAGGATGGTCACCGCCGGCGTCGAAGCGCGCATCACCAGGGCGCTGAGCGCGGAGGCGACCGGCTTCTATCGCGAGCTCGACGATCTGGTCGTGCGCAGCCCGCTGCCGTCACCGACGGTCGCCGGCGCGCTCGTCCAAGACGGAATCGGCCGCAGCTACGGCGCGCAGCTCCTGGTGCGCGCGGCGCCCTGGCGCGGGCTCTCCGGTTGGATCAGCTACACCGGCGGCAAGAGCGAGCGTCGCGACCATCCGACCTCGTCGTGGCGCCTCTTCGACTACGACCAGACCCACATCCTCACGCTCGTCGCCGAGTACGCGTTCCGTCGCTGGAGCTTCGGCACGCGCCTGCGCTGGGCGACCGGCTTTCCACGCACGCCGGTGGTCGGCGCGTACTTCGACGCGCGCGATGCCCGCTACGATCCGATCTTCGGCGCGCAGAACGCGATCCGCATCCCCGACTTCGTGCAGCTCGATCTGCGCGTCGAGCGCGCCTTCGTCTGGTCGCGCGCGACGCTGCGGCTCTATCTCGACGTGCAGAACGTCACCGATCGCGCCAACGCCGAGGAGATCGTCTACAGCCCCGATTACGCCAAGCGCGGCAACCTGACCGGCCTGCCCACGCTCGCGGTGCTCGGCGCCAAGGTGCAGTTTTGAAGCGCGCGCTCGCCACCGTCGCGCTCGTCGCCGCCTGCGCCGGCTGCCGTCCCGATTTCGGCGCGCCGCTGTCGCTGGTGAGCGCGCCGCGCATCGAGGCCGTGCGCTTCGATCCGCCCGAGGCGCAGCCGGGCACGAGCGTGACCGCCACCGCGTTCGTCGTCACCCCCGACGGCGCGACCATGCCCGCCATCGATTGGTCCGTGTGCCTGACGCCGAAGTCGACGACCAACAACGACGTCGTCGATCCGTCGTGCTTGCAGCCAAACGGCACGACGGCGATCGCCACCACCGATGCGCCGCAACCGGTGATGCTGCCGACCGACGCCTGCCGCCTCTTCGGCCCCGACACGCCGCCGCAGACGCCGGGCCAACCGCCGGTGCAATCGCGTGCGCCCGACGTCACCGGCGGCTACTACCAGCCGGTCCGCGCCGAGCTCGACGGCGGCACACCGACCATCGGCCTCGCGCGCATTCGCTGCTCCCTCGCCGGCGCATCGTTCGCGCTCGCCGCCGAGTTCGCCGCCGAGTACACGTCGAACACGAACCCGACGCTGACGCCGCTCGCCGCCTTCATCGACGGCAATCCCGTTTCCCTCGACGCCATCCCCGCCGGCCGCACGATTACGCTCGCCGCCGGCTGGACCGCCGACTCGCCCGAGATGTTCCCCGTGCTCGATCCGGCCGCGCAACAGCTCGTCATGCACCGCGAGGCGATGACGATCTCGTGGCTCGCGACCGCCGGCGTCGTCGCCGAAGCGAACAGCGGCCGCCCCGAAGACGACGCCACGCTCTTCACGTCCACGACCTGGACGGCACCGACGTCCCCCGGCGTCGTCCACTTGTCCATCGTCCTCCACGACAGCCGCGGCGGCATCGCCTTCGCCGCCTACGACGCCACCGTCCAATAGCGCCAGCTGCGCGCGCCACCGAGCACGTGGCGCTATTCGACGTGCCCCTGCAAAAGCCAGGTGAATCGTGAAGAACCCAGGTCCGGCGCCGATGTCAGCGACGACGGAGTCAGGCTTGAGGTTGAGCCGCCGAACTACGTCTCTCGGACGCAGCGATCGTTCGCGCTCCGCGCGTCCAGCATCGTGCACCTATGCGCCGGCAGCGCGCGGCAAGATCGCGCACCGCGTGTCGCAGAAACGTTCGATCTGTCGGCGAATCTGGTCGCCGACGAGGCGCGTCTTTTCCAGCTTCTCCTCCCGGGTCCCTGTGAACGTCGATGGATCGGCGAAGCTCCGCACACACCGAGATCACGAACGCGAACAGCGAACCGCGCTTCGCCAGCGTCCACACGTCCTGCGTTTGCTTGCCCGCGAGGTCGATGCCCACCTCGCGCATGACCTCGACGACGAGGGGATTGATGGTCGCGGGCTCGAGCCCCGCGCTGCTCGCTTGGAATTCCTGAGGGCAGAGCTGATTGAGAAACGCCTCCGCCATCTAGCTGCGCGCGCTGTTGTGAACGCAGACGAACAGCACCCGTTTGCGCGTCATGTGGGCCTCCTCGCCAAGTCAGCCGGAGAGTCCGTCCAGGGCAGCACGGCGCAACGCTTGGTCGCGCGCTGGACCTCGTCGATGAAGGGCAGCTCGTGGGCCGCGCGCGCCGACAGCACCGGATCGAACGTGGCGCACGCTGCGAAGCTCTGGTTCACGATCCAAGCGAACGGCTGGATGTCGGCGCGGCGCAGATCGGCGTCGAGGCGCATGGCCTCGTGAACGGGCGTCGCGTCGGGCAACGCCAGGATCAGCACGCGCGTGAAGCTCGGATCGCGCAGTCGCGGCAGGAGCCGACTCACGGCATCGGGCGCATCGCCCATCCCGCGCGACACCTCCCGGTGATACGTCTCCGTCGCATCGAGCAGAAGGAGCGTGTGCCCCGTCGGCGCGGTGTCGACGACGACGAATTCATCCTCGCCCGTCGCGATCGTGCGCGCGAACGCGCGGAAGACGGCGATCTCCTCCGTGCAGGGCGAGCGAAGGTCCTCCTCCAACAACGCCCGGCCGGCCTCATCGAGGCCCGCCCCGGCGACACTACGAACCTCGTTCGTGTACGCGACGGTTTCGCCGGCCGGGTCGATCCGACTGACGCGCAGATTGGGAACCTTCCCCTCGACCGCCGCGGCAACGTGCGCAGCCGGATCGGTCGTCGTCAGGTGGACGCGATGGCCTCGCCGCGCCAGCTCCATCGCGATCGTCGCCGCGATGGTCGTCTTGCCGACGCCGCCCTTCCCCATCGTCATGATCACGCCCTTGCCGGGCCGCTCCAGCTCGGCGATCAGGTTCGGCAGCGCCGAGGAGTCGCCGCCCGCGGTGATCGACGGGGTTATTGGGTCGTCTCCTCCGTAGAGGAATCTCCGCAGCGCCGGGATCCCGACGAGGCTGCGCGGCGACAACGGAACCGTGACCGCGTCGAGCGCTTTCAGGCCCTCCGGCATCGACGCGAGCGCCGCGCCCTCGGGCATCGAGCGCGAGCGCGATACGGTCGTCGCGCTCCGTCGCGGTGAACACGCCGTTGATGACGAGCCGCTGATTGCCGATGCCAAGCGCCGCAAGCTCGCCGCGCGTCCGTTCCGCTTCGTTCAACGCGCCCGGCTCGGGACGGGTGACGAGCACGAGCGTCGTCGCGCGCCCATCCGTTAGAGCGCGCACTGTCGCCTCGTAGAGCGAACGCTGTGCCTGCAAGCCCCCGAGCGGGCCCAGGCAGGAGGCCGCGCCCGGATTGGCTTGCAGATACCCGGTCCACGCCGCCGGCAGCGACAGGAGGCGCAGCGTGTGGCCAGTCGGCGCCGTGTCGAAGATGACGTGATCGAACGCCCCCGTCGCTTCCGCGCTGCCAAGCAGCTTCGCGAATTCGTCGAACGCAGCGATCTCCACGGTGCATGCGCCGGAGAGCTGCTCCTCGATGCTCGTGACCGCGGCATCGGGGAGCTTGCCGCGATACGGACCGACGATGCACTCGCGATACGCGCGCGCTGCCTCCTCGGGATCGATGTTGAGCGCTTCGAGCCGCTCCACGGACGGAACGGGCGTCGGTTGCGCGCTCAGATGGACGCCGAGGACTTCGTCGAGGTTCGACGCAGGATCGGTGCTGACGAGCAGCACGCGCCGGCCGGAGTCGGCAAGCGCGATGGCCGTCGAGCAGGCGAGCGAAGTCTTGCCGACGCCGCCCTTTCCCGTGAAGAACAGGTGTCGCGTCGGTTCGCGAAGCAGGTCAGTCAGGTTGGGCGCCGCCAATCACGCCTCGATCGACACGCCGGCGAGCGATGCGAGCGCCTCGCGCGTCGGGTACGTCTTCTCGGCGACGATGCGCCCGTCGACGAGGATGAGCGGGAGACACTCGCCCTTTTCGCGCATCGCCGTGGCGACCGTCTCGTTGTCGACGAACGCCTTGGGCTCTTGCGAGAGGTTGTAGCGCGTGACGCTCGCCCCCGCGCGCTTGAGCGCCTCCAGATCCGACGCGAACCGCGCGAGACCCGGATCGACCTTCGGACCGCATACGCCCGTCGAGCAGCACATCGCAGGGTCGAACACTTCGATCTTCGGCATCAGTCGCTCCTGGGGTTGCATCACGGAATTCAAATATGATAATAACGACAGGACGTCAAGGAGGAAGCGTTGGGTTACGCCGCTGCGGTTGTCGAAGTCTCGCCAATGTCCCGAATGTTCAAGGCGCTCGGTGACGACGTGCGCTTGCGAATCGTCGCCCTGCTCTCGCACGGCGAGCTGTGCGTGTGCCACATCGAGGAGGCGCTCGATCTGACGCAGCCCAACGCGTCGCGGCACCTCGGCCTCTTGCGCGCGGCCGGCATCGTCGCGCACCAGCGACGAGACAAGTGGGTCTACTACCGCCTGGCCAAGCAACCAGACGCCGATTGCGATCGCCACATGAAGGCGCTGATCTCGTCGTTCGCCAAGAAGAGCGTGCTCGCCAAAGACGTCGAGCGTCTCGTCAAGGTCAAGGGTCCGAACGCGTGCAAGTGAACCTGATGCGCAAGCTCGTCGCCGAGGCGCTCGGCACGGCGCTGCTCCTCGCGACCGTCGTTGGCTCGGGCATCATGGGCGAGTCGCTGGCGGGCGGCAACGTCGCCATTGCGCTGCTCGCCAACACGCTCGCGACCGGCGCCGGCCTCGTGTGTCTGATTCTGACGTTCGGGTCGATCTCGGGTGCGCACT
>DASXOU010000159.1:0-9373 GCA_036494045.1 Polyangia bacterium
CTCGTGCCCGGGCACGGCCAGGCAATCGACGATGGTGCCCACGCGCATGGTGCCGAAGTGCGGATGCGCGCGCATGTCGGTGGCGAGCAGCACCGCCCAGCCGACGGTGGCGGCGGCGCGGGCGACGCGCACGCGAATGAAGCGCGGCTCGGCGCGCGGATAGAGGCGCGCGAGCGTCGCGGCGTCGCGCGTCGCGACCATCGACAGCGACGGGCGCGCCAGCGTCCACACGTCGTCGGCCCACGAGCCGAACGAGTCGACCACCTCGGCGTGATGCACGCGCAGCGACAACGAAGGCGCGGTACGGGCCGTGTGCACGGCGGCGAAGAGCGCGCGCCCGGCGCCGCTCGAGGCCAACAGATCCGCGGTCCAACGACGCAGCCGCGTGGCGCGCAGGACGGCGACGTTGCGCAGAAACGGCGTCGCGCGCACGACGCGAAAGAAGAACGGCACCAGGGCAAAACGCCAGCCCATCGTCGCCAGCATGCGCGGCAGCGGCAGCTCGAGCCCGCCGATGCCGAGCGAGTACATGAGTGGATGGCGCCGCTGCGCGTGCAGAAGGATCTGCACGCCCACGGGCGAATGGCGCGGATCGACCGATCCCTCCGACAGCGGCAGCTCGAGGTGCTGCACGCGCGCGGGCGCACCGGCGACGAGGAAGCTCTGGTGCTTCACGAAATATCGGCCGCGCACGTCGGCGCCGTCGACGGCGAGAAACCCTTCGAGCTCGGGCGGCGGCGGCGCCGGGAGCTTGTAGCGCGAGCCGCCGGCGGCGAGGCGCGCGTTGAACGAAAGCACCGCCGGCTCGTGCGCGCGGCAATAGGGCTCGATCTGCATGGACGCGATGTACGCCGGTGGGCAGTGCGGTCAAGATTGATCGCGCATGCGCGCGGCGTACATCGTCGCTGCCATGGCGCTCGAGCTGGCGACGCTCCTGTATCACGAGGTCACGGATGATCCGACGTCGTCGGGGTTTCAGCGGGCAGCGGCGATGCCGTTCAAGCATCGGCGGCGCGAGTTCTCGGCGCACCTCGACGCCATCGCCGCGGTCGCGGGAGCGCCGGTGAGCGCCGACGTCATCGACTTCGCGCTGCCGGGGCGACACCTCTTGCTCACGTTCGACGACGGCGGGCAGAGCGCGCTGCACGTGAGCGACGCGTTGGCGGCGCGCGGCTGGAAGGCGCACTTTTTCATCACCACCGCCAAGCTGGGGGCGCGCACGTTTCTCGACGCGGCGGGCGTGCGGGCGCTGCATGCGGCCGGGCACGTGGTCGGCACGCACTCGCATTCGCACCCCAACGTGTTTCGCGCGCTGCCGCCGGCGGCGATGCTGGCCGAGTGGCGCGAGAGCCGCGCGCGGCTGGAGGCGATTTTGGGCGCGGCGGTGACGGCGGCGTCGGTGCCGGGCGGGGATTCGTCGCCCGAGGTCGAGCGCTCGGCGGCGCGGGCCGGGCTGCGCCTGTTGTTCACGTCCGAGCCGGCGCTGGCGCCGCGGCGCGCGGGGCGCGCGTGGATCGTCGGGCGCGCGTGCGTCAAGACGACGACGTCGACGGCGGCGGTGCAGAGGCTGGCGCAGGGGCGCGGGTGGCGGCGGCTGTGGATGATCTGGAGGATCAAGGACGCGGCGCGGGTGGCGTTGGATCCGGCGTATCGGCGGTGGGTGCGGGCGCGGGAGATCGAGACGGCGTAACGGGCAACCGGCAACCGGCGATTACAGATTTCGGCGCGTTAAGAGGAGCACGAAGAGGGCGGCGAGGAGCGCGGCGGAGAAGGTGCCGGTGCAGATGAGCTTGCCCATCGACGGGCCGGATGGGGTGCGGGGATCGATGGGGGGATCGATGATTTCGGCGAGGCCGCCGGGGCGCGCTTCGGCGGCGACGAGCTGGCTGACCTTGAGCGCGAGCAGCTCGTGGCGCGCCGCCAGCTCGTCGACGGCGCGCTTGAGCCGCGCGTGCTCGACCTCGAGACGCGGCAGCTCGTCGAGCGGCAAGAGTGGTCCCGCTGCCGCCGCGCCGCCGTGCGCCAGCATCGCCAGCTCCGTCGACGCCGCGGCGCGCTCACGCTCGCCCTTTTGCACTTCGATGGCGCTGTGGTCGCCGAACGAGCGCGCGAAGCGGAGGTCGAGCGTCTTGTCGATGCGCAGCCGCGCCAGCGCCGCCGCCTCCTCGACGCTCGCGCGCATCTGCGACGGCAGATCGACCACGCGATTGCGCTCGCGAAAGACGCGGAACGTGTCCTCAGCCGCCGCCAGCGTCGCCGCCACGCCGTCGAGCTCGCGCTCGAGCGTCTGCCGGTGCTCGCGGTTCTGCTGCGTCCACAGCTCCTTCGACAGCGCCGCGGCGCGATCGGCCATCGTGCCCACGACCGCGCGCGCGCGCGCCGGCACGCGATCTTCGAACGACACGGTCATGAGGTTCGCCTTGCGATCGGTCGCCACCACCAGGCGATCGATGAGCCGCTTGCGCGCATCGTCAGGTGTCACGCGCCAGGCGCCATCGAGCCGCAGCGCCTCGACGGTGGCGTCGGCCACGCGCCGGCTGTGCAAGATCGCCACTACCACAGGTAGCGTCGCGTTTGCCGCCTCGAAGGCGTTGCCGCCCGCCGCCGCCGTCGGATCGGCGACGGGGACGATGAGCAGGCGCGCCGAAGCCTCGTAGCTCGGCGGCAGGACGTTGACTGCGATCTCGCCGGCGAGCGCGCCCGCCAGCGCGGCGATCGCGATCGCCCGTCGCCGCCGCCACAAGAGCGCGGTCCACGGCGCCTGCGCGCGCGGCACGACGATCTCCATTTCCACGACGTCCGACTCCGGTGTGGCCACGCGCATCGCGACCTCCTATTGGTGCGCCGCCGCGACGCCGAGCGCGGCGGCGCCGATGGCGATGTTGCCGAGGATGAGCGCCATCGACGTCCACTCCGCGGTGGTGAAGCGCCGCTCGGGCACGGTGATGACGTCGCCCGGCTCGAGGGCCGACACCTTCTCGAGCGAGCGCGAATTGCCGTTCTGCAGGACGCGCGCGCCGTCGGAGTCGCCGGAGCGCGTCGGCCCGCCGGCGAGGTTCAGATAGTCGCGCGGCTTCAAGTCGCCCGAATACGCGTAGTAGCCGGGCCGCTGCACCGCGCCGGCGACGAGCACCTGCTGCCGGCGCGCCGGAATCACCAGCGTGTCGCCCGCCGAGACCGGCACGTCGTCGGCGACGCCGGTCTGCAGCGACGCCAGATCGACCGGCAGATGATAGGTCGCGCCCTTTTGGTCGCGGCGCGCCAGGTACGCGTTGCGCAGATCGGCCCACGGCTCCAGGCCGCCCGCTTGCGCCACCAGATCGCGCACGCCCTCGTGCTCGACGAACGGCAGCACCACCGAGATCTCGTGCGGCGCATCGGGGCGCGCCTCGTCGCCCGCTTGCGTGGCCGGCACCGTGCCGAGGAGCTGCACGTTGCCGCCGACGGCGACGCTGCCATCCTTGGGCGGACCGACGACCGCGCCCTGCACCAGCACCGTCGGCCGCTGCTCGGCCAGCTCGGGCACGTGCACGATGTCGCCGTCCGCGAGCGCGACCGCGGGCGCCGACGACAGCGACACCGAGCGCACCTCGACGCGATCGCCCGCCGCGCGGCTGGTCACGCGCAACGGCCGCGCCCGCGAGGCGCCGGTGTCGAAGCCGCCCGCCAGCTCGAGCAACTCGCCGACGGTGCGCGCGGCCACCAGCTCGTAGGCGCCCGGCCGCCGCACCGCGCCGGTGACCTCGACCGTGAGCGCGCGCGGCGGCACGTACAAGGTGTCGCCGTCGAGCACCTGCGGATCCTGATCGATCTGACCGAACAGCGAGAAGCGCGTCAGATCCGCGCGCAGCGGCTCGTCCACGCCGCGGCGATGGATCTCGACGCGGCGGCGCGATCCCGTCGGCAACACGCCGCCCGCTTTGGGCAGCATCGCGCTCACGCGCGTCAGCGGGCTCGCTTCGTAGGTCCCGGGCCGCACCACTGCGCCGGTCACGTGTACCAGGAACGTGCGCGGCCGCGTCAGCGTCAGCGACGAGCCGAGCCCGGGATAGATCGATCGCAGCCGCGCCTCGACGCGCCCGCGCAGCTGCGACAAGGTCTGCCCGCCCGCTTCGAACATGCCGGCGCGCGGCACGAACAGCCGCCCTTCGGCGGTCACCTCGATCTCCTGCTCGAGCTCGTGCAGGCCCCACAGCACGATGCGCATGCGATCGCCGGGCCCGACGACGTAGCTCGACGCGCGCACGTCGCCTTCGAGCGTCGACGGATCGTTTCCACGATCGCTTGCGCGATCGTCGCCATCCGCCCGCGTCACCGTCGACGCGGCCACGCTGCACGCGAGCGCCAACGCCGTTGCCACCACCTTCCCCATCGCCGCCTCCTTGCCTCGCGTTGCGAGTTTCGGCGCCAAAACGCGCATGGCAAGCGACACCAAACAATCGTCTAGATGCCGCGCACCGTCGTGACGAGGACTCACGCGCCGGAGGTGCTCGATGCGATGGTGGCTGCTGAAGTCGGCGATCTGTCTGTCGGCGTTCTGGTCGGCTTTGGCGCTCTCGCTGGTGTGGACCGATACCCATCTTTCGCATCCGCTCGTTCTGATCGCGCTCTTCCTCGGCGTGCAGCTCGCCGCCACGGGCCTCCTCGGCAGCTTTCACGAGCTGTGGTCGCACACCAGCCTCGAAGATCTGGTGGCGCTGGTGGCGGAGTCGACGCTCTCGACGCTCACGCTGGCGGCGATCCTGCTCGCCGCGCCGTTTCTCGCCGCGCCGCCGCTGGCGTTCATCGACGGCGGGCTGGCGCTCGTGTTCTTGGCGATCCTGCGCGTCGCGCCGCGCGTCTGGCGCGAAGTGGTGCGCCCGCGCTGGGTGTCGCGCTCGCGCGCGGTCGTGCTGGTCGGCCGGCCCGAGCTGGTCGACCTCGAGCTCCGGCGCATGAAGCGCCAGCCGGCCGGCAAAGATCGCGTCGCCGGCCTGGTCCTCGACGGGCCGCCGCTCGACGGCGCGCGCATGCATCGGCTGCGTGTGCTGGGACGGCCCGAGCTCGAGCGGCTGATCGCGGCGCGCCGCATCGCCGAGGTCACCGTGGTGCCGCCGACCTCGCCGTATTTTTCGCGCGCGCTCGAGAAGCTGTGCAAGAGCCACCGCGTGCCGTTTCGCCCGGCGGCGTCGCTGTTGGCGCTGAGCGAGCTGCTCCATTCGGCCGAGCAGCTCCTCGATCGACCGTCGTCGCGCGAAGGCGACGCGCCCAGCCGCCAGGCCGTCGCCGGCAAGATCGTCCTCGTCACCGGCGCCGGCGGATCGATCGGCCGCGAGTTGTCGCTGCAGCTCCTCGCCTGCCGCCCGCGCAAGCTGGTCCTCGTCAACCGCGGCGAGAACTCGCTCTTCCACGCCGAGCGCGCGCTCGCCGCCATCAACGACTGCGACTGCGCCGTCGAGGGCCACGTGCTCGACGTGCGCAGCGAAGCCGGCGTCCAGCGGCTGTTCGCGCGCCATCGCCCCGAGCTCGTCTTCCACGCCGCCGCGCACAAGCACGTGCCGCTCATGGAGCGCCATCCCGCCGAGGCCGTCCTCAACAACGTCGGCGGCGCGCGCGTCGTCGCCGAGGCCGCGCACGGCTACGGCGCCGAAGGCTTCGTCTTCGTCTCGACCGACAAGGCGGTGCGCCCGACCAGCATCATGGGCGCGACCAAACGGCTCGGCGAGCTCTACGTGCGCGCGCTGTCGGCGCGCTCGGCCACGCGCTTCGTCTCGGTGCGCTTCGGCAACGTGCTCGGCTCCAACGGCAGCGTCCTGCCCATCTTCATCGAGCAGGTGCAGCACGGCGGCCCGGTCACGGTCACGCATCGCGAGATGACGCGCTACTTCATGTCGATCCCCGAAGCGTGCCGCCTGGTCCTGCGCGCCTCGGCGCGCGGAAAGGGCGGCGAGCTCTACGTGCTCGAGATGGGGCGCCCGATGCGCATCGTCGATCTGGCGGCGCGCGTGATCGAGCGCGCCGGATTGCGCCCGGGTGAAGACGTGCCGATCCTGTTTTCGGGGGCGCGGCCGGGCGAGAAGCTGGCCGAGCAGCTGATGTCCGACCGCGAGCGTGCCTCGGCGCGCGTAGCCGACGGCGTCTGGTCGGTCGACATCGACGAGCTGCCGCTCGAGCGGCTTGGCGCCGAGCTCGACGAGCTGCAGGCGCTGGCCGACAGCGGCGACGACGTGGCCGTGCGCCGCCGGCTGGCCGAGCTCTTGCCCGAGTTTGCCGCGCTCGACGGCGCCGACGATCACGCCGAGCAGTTCGGCGAATCGTCGCCCGCGATCGCAGTGATGTGACAACGACGTGAGGATGAAGATGCCGAAGAGCTACGACCGTGTATGCGCGCTGGTGTTGCAGTACGCGCAGACGACGCCAGATCTGCCGATGGCTCCGACGTTGTCGCTGCGGCGCGATCTGTCGATCGATTCTTTGTCGCTGGTCTCCTTGACCTTGCGTCTCGGCGACGACGTGGGCGTCGATCTCGTCGAGGCCGGCGTCGACCTGGGAAACCTGGACACCGTGGGCGACCTCGTCGCCTTGTACCAAACGCTGCAAACAGGAGGACACCATGGAGAGCCGACCGCTGCCCGAGGATGAAAGCGCACCGCTGCCGACCGACGCCGAGAGGGCGCCGCACGAGGACGCGCACGACGGCGAATTCCGCCTGACGGTGCGCAAGCTCGAGCTGCCCGTTCGCCCGCGCGGCGTCCTGGCCGACTGAAGTCGCCATGCGCCCGACCGCCCGCCTCTGCCTGCCGATTCACTTCGGCAGCGCCGCTGAGCCACTCTTCGGCTGGTTCCATGCCCCGCGTGCGCCCGCACGCGGCGCCGGCATCGTCGTGTGCCATCCGATCGGCGACGACTACGTGCGCGCGCACCGCGCGTTACGCCATCTCGCGGAGCGGCTGCAGCGCGCCGGCTTCGCCGTCCTGCGCTTCGACTTCGGCGGCACCGGCGACTCGGCCGGCGACGAGCGCGGCGTCGAGCGCGTGCGCGGCTGGATCGGCGACGTCGGCCGCGCCGTCGACGAATTGCGCGCCCGCGCCGGCGTCGACGAGGTCTGCGTCATCGGTGCGCGCCTCGGCGCCACGCTGGCGGCGGTGGCCGCGGCCGAGCGCGGCGACGTGGCCGCGCTGGCCCTGTGGAGCGCGTATCTCGACGGGCGCGCCTACGTCGACGAGACCACGCGCCTTTACAAGATGCACAAGCTGCTCGAGCCGCGCAGCTTCGCCGCCGAGCCGCGCGACTGGCAGCCGGGCGGCGCCGAGGCGCTCGGATTTCTCTTGACGCCGGCGACGGTGGCCGCGCTCGGCGGCGTCGATCTGCGCGCGCTGCCGCGGCCGGCGCCGCGCGTGCTCGTGGTCGGCGCCGGCGCCGCGTCGCCGCAAGCAGCGCTGGCCGAGCGGCTCAGCCTCGTCGGCGCCGAGACCACCTACGAGCGCGTGCCGAGCGATCGCTTCCTCATCATGGTGCCGCACGAAGCGTCGCTGCCGACGGCCGCGCTCGAGGCCATCGTCGGCTGGGTCGCCGCGCGCTGGCCGTTGCGCAGCGCGCGTCCGCTGCGCAAGCCGGCGCCGGCGACGATGCGCGCGACCAACGAAGCGCCGCTCTCGTTCGGCGACGGCGGCCGCCTCTTCGGCATCCTCACGCGCGCCGAGACGCCGGCGGACGAGCGGCCCGCGATCGTTCTTCTGTCCGCGGGGACCGTGCATCGCATCGGCCCGCACCGGCTCTACGTGATGCTGGCGCGGCGCTGGGCGCGCCTCGGCTTCGCCGTGATGCGCATGGATCTGTCGGGCATCGGCGACAGCCTCGCCACCGCCGGCGCCAGCGAAAACCTCTGTTATCCCGACGGCGCCATCGCCGAGGTGCGCACGGCCATGAGCGCGCTCGAGCGCGGCGGCGTGGCCCGCCGCTTCATCCTCGGCGGGCTGTGCTCGGGCGGCGACCTCACGTTCCAGACCGCGCTCGCCGACGCGCGCGTGGTCGGCGCGCTCATCATGAACCCGCGCACCTTTTGCGTGCACGATCTGGCGCTGGTCGAGCGCGAGCAGCGCGCGCGCGATCATCTGTCGTCGCTGCGCGGGCGCCGGCCACTCAGGCAGATCCTCGAGCGCGAGACGCTCGGCGCCCTTCTGACCAACGTGCGCCGCCTCATGCGCGCGCGCTCGACGCGCATGATCGACGACGTGCCGGCGCGCCTGCGCGAGCTCGCCGATCGCGGCGTCGACACCCTCTTGGTCAAGAGCGACCACGATCCCGGCGTCGAATTCGTCGACCGCCACTTCGCGCGCCAGATGCGCGCGCTCGACGGGCTGCCGCGCTTCCGCCGCGTCGATCTCGCCGGCACCGATCACACCTTCACCTCGCTGTTCGCGCAAGAGCTCCTGGCCACGGCGCTCGGCGATCACCTCGCGCGGGGTTGGCGATGACGCGCGTGCACGCCTTCGCCGCGCTGGCGCCGCGCGCACCGCTCGTGCCCTACGCCTACGACGCGACGCCGCTCGGCGACGGCGAGCTCGAGCTCGAGGTCACCCACTGCGGGCTGTGCCACTCCGACGTCCACCTCATCGACGACGCCTGGCATCGCAGCGTCTTCCCGCTCGTCCCCGGCCACGAGATCATCGGCCGCGTCGTCGACGCCGGCGCCGCCGTCAGCGAGCTCGCCATTGGCCAGCGCGTCGGCGTCGGCTGGCAGCGCACGGCGTGCCTTGGTTGCGACGCGTGCAAGTGCGGCCGCGAGAACCTGTGCCCGCTGCAAGAGGCGACCTGCATCGGCCATCACGGCGGGCTGGCCGAGCGCGTGCGCGTCGACGCCAGCTTCGCCTTCGCCGTCCCCGATGCGATCGAATCGGCCGACGCGGCGCCGCTTCTGTGCGGCGGCGTCACCGTGTTCGCGCCGCTTTTGCGCTTCGGCGCCGGCGTCGGCCGCGTCGTCGGCGTCATCGGCGTGGGCGGCCTCGGCCATCTGGCGGTGCGCTTCGCCGCGGCGCTCGGCTGCGAGGTGGTCGCCTTCTCCTCGTCGCCCGACAAGGATGCGGCCATCCGCGCCATGGGCGCGAACGAGGTGGTGCGCTCGACCGAGCCGCGCGCGCTGCGTGCGCAGGCGGGACGGATCGATCTCTTGATCGCGACGGCGCCGGCGCAGCTCGATTGGATCGCCTACGTGCAGGCGCTGCGGGCCGGCGGCGTCTTGTGTCTCGTCGGCGCCGCGCCCGATCTCGTGCGCGTGCCGGCGGCGCAGCTCTTGACCGGGCAGAAGGCGATCTGCGGCTCCGACATCGGCGATCGTCGCACCATGCGCGCGATGCTCGCGTTCGCCGCGGGCCACGGCGTGCGCCCGACCATC
>DASXOU010000160.1:0-5059 GCA_036494045.1 Polyangia bacterium
GGCGTGCCGCTGACGTTGCGTCAGCCGCTCGACAATCCCACCGGCTGCTTCGCCGGCAACGCCGCGCTCACCGAAGAGCCGCTCGCCATCGACTTTGTCGAAGCGGCGCTGACGCAGACGCTGTCACCGACGCTGGTGGGCGCCATCCTCGGCACCTATCAGCACCTCGACGGATTTCAGTCGAATCCCTATCGCCGCGTGCGTCTCGACGGCGGGCTGTTTCAAGCGCAAGAGTCGCATCCACGCCTCCGCGATCGCGGCGCCGTCACCGCGCGGCTGCGCTGGGCGGTCGCGCCGCTTGCCGCGACGCTCGGCGGCGACGTGCGCCTTTATCGCGACACTTGGGGCGTTCAGTCGATCACCGGCGAGCTCAGCTGGGATCAGCCGTTCTCGCTGCGCGCGCAGGCGTGGCGCTATCACGCGATCGCGCGCGGCTACGCGCAGTCGGGCGCGCTCTTCTATCGCGACGCCGGCAACGCCGATTCGTACGAGCGCGCCGGCCCGGTTGGAAATTACTTCACGGCCGATCAGGAGCTGGCGCCGCTCGCCGATGTGCTGCTCGGCGCCAGCGTCGTGCACGCCGGCCACCACGTGCCCGAGCATCGCAAGTGGCGCATGTTCACCGACGTCGAGTGGGAGCTCGGCGTCGAGTGGATGCGCATCTTCGCGCTCTCGCCGGAACCGCCCAACGCGGCGCGCACGCGCGGTTTCGCCAGCGCGCTCGTCGCTACGATCGGCGCGACCGGCCGTTTCTAGTTGCAGCCGCAGCCGCCGCCGGAGCCGCCGAATCCGCCCGCGGAGGCTTCGCGCGACTCGAGCATGTGCTGATCGGCGTGCGCGGCCGGAGCCGCGTCCAGCGACATTCCCGGCTGGGTCAGGAGCTCGCGCTGCCACGGCTTGACCGCCGCGCAGGCCGAGCCCGCAACGGCGAGGAACAAGAGGAGCGCAGATTTCATCGCGCCAAAGGATGCGCGAGGCGCGCCGTCCAGGCACGACATTCGCGCACGCCCAGCGAGCAAGCGCTCGGCCCTGTGGCTCAATTGATGGTTGCTTGGCCGCCCGCGATCGGCTGCCCGCCGGTTGTCTCGAGGTAGGTACCCACCCTTGCAGTGAAGGCCCAATCACCGACGACGTTGATCGCTTGATTCGCGACGGCAAATGTCAGCATCGCATTTCCCGCGGGCAAGACGGCGAGCGCTGCGCTGGGAATCGCGCCGCTGCCGGCACTGACGGCGAACGTGCAGCTCACACTGCCAAATTGGGTGCCCGGGGCGATCGAGCTCGGAGACGTTTGCACGGCAACCACGAATTGGCCGGGCCCGCCACCCGTCCACGCGAACGCGAAGTCGCTCGAGCGAGAGATCGTGTACAGCGGCGGCTGCGACGGCATCGTCAAGGTCGGCGGTGACGGCGCCTGCACCATTGTCGACGAAGCCGGCGCGACGGCACCGCTGGCGGTGAACGTGATGACCTCGCCGCCGTTGAAGAGCGCTTGTGCATTGCTTCCCGGCGCCAGGTAGTAATCGCCTGGTTCTACGGCGAACGCGATCGGTGCCATCGAACCCACCGCGACCGCGACGTCTCCCGCGCTGACGAGGGTGGAGGTCGGCGCCGCGGTTCCGCCGTCGGCGGTGCCGATGGTGCATTGTGCCGCGGTACACGCGCCGACGCTGGTGTAGCTGCACTCCGGAGACGTCGTCGCCGGCATGCCCGTGTAAAAGCTGGCGCCGCCGGACCACGACATCGGCGTGCTCAACACTTCCATCGTTCCGCCGTTCGGCGCCGTTGGTACGGCGAGGTCGAGCGCGCCCGATGACGTCTCCATGTCATCGCCGGCGATCGCGGCGAGGTCTTTCGACCTACCGCCATCGTCACCAGACGGGCAACCGACGACGAACAGCAGGACAGCGACGAACGCGCGACGCATTGCGTACCCCCTTCATCATCGTACGTCGTATCCCATGCAGATGCAGTATCCTGATCTCGTATGTGGTCGGTCGAACGCGCAAGGTTGAGCCGTCTCGCGATCGCGGCCACGGGCTTCGTGCTCGCGGTGGGGCTCGTCGGCTGGGGTCTCGTACGGCACGAGCACGCGCGGCTCGCGCCGCTGCACCAGCGAATGACGTTCGCGGAGCTGGATGCGGCGTACGGCTGGCCGCTGTGGACGGTCTGCACCAACAAGGATCTCGACATCCTCGCGAGCCACCTGCGCTTCCAGCCGACGCCGCTGGCCGGCGAGTGTCTCGGTCGATCTGCGATCGGCGGTCGCAGCGTCGCGATGCCGGCGGAGCTGCCGCCGATCAGACACCCGTGGTCAGCTCGCCCGAGCGGTTGGTACGCGCTCCTCGGCGGCGATTGAGCGACGTGGCAACGGGGCCCAACCAAACCGTCCACACGATCGCGATCGCGCGCGCCGGGCGCGTCGAAGGGCTGCGGCGACGCGTCTATCGCCTCACCGTCGGCCGCGGCAAAGGCGCGCTCGTCTGTCGCTCGATCGACGACAGCGTGACCATCGGCAGCCATTCGGGCAATGGGCTCGTCGTCGCCGATCCGACCGTGTCGCGTTTCCATGCGCGCATCGAGCTCGACGCGCACGGCTTTCTGCTCACCGATCTCGATTCCACCAACGGCACCTGGATCGGCGACATGCGCGTCGTCTCGGCCTACCTGCCGCTCAAGGCCAAGGTTCAGCTCGGCGACGTCGAGGTGGCGTTCGAGGTCCAGCGCGACGAAAAGGAGCTGCCGTTATCGACCGCCGATCGCTTCGGCGCGCTGGTCGGACAGAGCGCGACCATGCGGCGGCTCTTCCAAGAGCTCGCGCAGGTCGCCGCCAGCGACGCGACCGTACTGCTCTCGGGCGAGACCGGCAGCGGCAAGGATCTGGCGGCGACGGAGATCCATCGCCACTCGGCGCGACGCGATCGTCCGTTCGTCGTCGTCGATTGCGGCGGCCTTCCCGAGTCGCTCATCGAAGCCGAGCTGTTCGGTCACGAGCGCGGCGCGTTCACCGGCGCCGACTCGGCGCGCGCCGGCGCGTTCGAAGCGGCCGACGGCGGCACCATCTTCCTCGACGAGGTGGCCGAGCTCTCGCCGCCGATGCAGGCCAAGCTGTTGCGCGCGATCGAGGCGCGCACGGTCAAGCGCATCGGCAGCAACGACTGGCGCAAGATCGACGTGCGCGTGATCGCGGCGACTCATCAGGATCTGGCGCGGCTGTGCAATCAACGGCTGTTTCGCGAGGATCTCTATTTTCGCTTGGCGGTCGTGCGGCTGCGCGTGCCGCCGTTGCGCGAGCGGCTCGACGATCTGCCGCTCCTGGTGAAGCACGCGCTCGACGAGATCGGCGGCGCCACGCTCGACCTCGACGAGCGCACGCTGGCGGCGTTGCGCGCGCGCCATTGGGCCGGCAACGTGCGCGAGCTGCGCAACGTGGTGCAGCGCGCGGTGGTGCTCGGACCGGCGGCGCTCGTCGACGAGAACATCGGCGCGCACGCGGTCGGCGGCGAGGAGCCGTACAAGGAGGCCAAGGCGCGCGCGATCGAGCAATTCGAGCGCCGCTATCTCGAGGGCCTGCTCGAGCGCGCCGGCGGCACCGTGGCCAAGGCGGCGCGCGCCGCCGACGTCGATCCGGCCTGGCTGTTCCGTCTCATCAAGCGCTACCAGATCGACGTGACGCGCCTGCGCGCGCCTAAGGCTCGCTGAACACGACGGTCAGCGTGGTCTCGCGATTGGGCGCGATCTCGACGGTGCGCGAACGCGACTCGCCCGCTTGGGTGACCAGCTTGAGCTGGTGACGTCCAGTCTCCAGCGTCAGCCCGCGGCGCGGCGTGTGTCCCGCGGCATGCCCGTCGACGAAGACGTTGGCCCAGGGAATCGCGTTGACCGAGAGCGTTCCGCGCAAGTGCCGCTTGTGCGCGGGCGCCGGCGTTCGCTCGGTCGCGGCCGGCGCCGCGGTCTCGACGGGCCCATTCATCGGCGGCGGCGCGATCGGCGGCGGCGGTGGCGCGACGATCGCCGGCGGCGACGGATGAGCCACGGGCGGTGGCGCAGTCGCGCGCGTGCGGTGATGGAGCGCGACGCCGCCGACGACGGCCAGCACGGCGGCGGCGCCAACGACCCACGGCCATCGCGCACGCGCATCTCGCTTGCGCGCCGCGCGGGTCGGCGCTTTTCCGCCGAGCACCGCGTCGATGAGCACGTCGTCGAGCCCGCCCGCCTGCCGGCGATTGATCTCGCCGAGGAAGTCGGCGAGCAGCCGCGCCGGATCGGCGGGCAGGCCGGCGACGTGCACGATCGCTTCGCGCAGATCGGCGGCCGACCCGAACCGGTCTTCGCGATTGCGCTCGACCGCGCGCAGCACGATCGCCGCCAGCTCCGGCGGCACCGTCGGCGGAAGCGGCGGCGGCACGATCGGGCCCGCGCGCATCGGATTTTTCCCCGTCAGCATTTCGTAGAGCACGACGCCGAGCGCGTAGACGTCGGCGCGCGGATCGATCGGCTGCGACTTCATCTGCTCCGGCGCCATGTAGCCGAGCTTGCCCTTGAGCCCCTGCGTCGGCCCGACGACGCGCACCGCCGAATCGCCCACGACCTTGGCGACACCGAAGTCGCTCAGCTTCACTTCGCCTTCCAGCGACAGGAGGATGTTGGCCGGCGAGACGTCGCGATGGATGATCTGCCGTCGGTGCGCGTAGTCGAGCGCCGCGGCGACTTCCCCGCCGATGAACGCGGCGAGCGGCCAGTCGAGCAGCGGCGTCAGGCGCAAGAGCTGGCGCACGTCCATGCCGTCGATGTGCTCGAGGACGACGAGCCGCTGCGCGCCCGACTCGTGCAAGTCGAGCACGGGCACGATGTTGCGATGCACCAGCGTCGCGGTGACGCGCGCTTCGTCGAGCAGCGACTGCTTGAGCGCTTCGTCGAGCTCGTCGCGCACCAGCTTCAACACCACCCGCCGCGCGAATCCGCCCGCGCCTTCGACCTCGGCGAGCAGCACGCGCCCCATGCCGCCCTCGCCGAGCGGCCGCACGATGCGATAGCGCCCGATGTACTCGCCGGGCGC
>DASXOU010000161.1:0-1624 GCA_036494045.1 Polyangia bacterium
ATCGTGCCCGGCAGGCAGTCGGGCGCGCGCCGCTCGCTCGCCGGCGGCGCCGACGGCGCGGTCAGCTCGGCCGGCATCGGCGTGCAGCGATCGCACTCGAGACCGTAGTCGATGGTGCGCTGGCCGACACCTTCGCAGCGCGCCTTCATCGGCGGGCTGCAGCGCTCGGTGGCCGCGCTCAGCGTCGGCTCGTCGAGCCGCAGCGTTTGCGCGGCGGCGGCGGGAAGCGCGGACAGCCCGAGCGCGCATAGAACGACGAAAAAGCGACGCATGGCGAACCTCCGACGGGAATCTGCGTCCGCTGCGACGGCGGTCAAGCGCGCGCCGTACGCGACCGACGCGCGACCAGGGCGAGCGCCCGCCCGAGCGAGCGCCCGCCCCGTCGCCGACCATGCTCTCCCTCGCGCTTACGCCGCGCGCAGCTCCGGCGTCGGCGCCAGCCGCGGCGGCACGAACGGCACCGGCTCCGACACTGCCGCCGCTGGCTCGAGCGCCGCCGCCAGCGTCTCGTCGATCCGCTTGACCAGCACCACGTCCAGCTGCGCGCGCACGTCGCCCGGCAGCTCGACGAGATCCTTCTGATTGCGCTCGGGCAGGATGATGCGCCGGATGCCCGCGCGATGCGCCGCCAGGAGCTTGTCGGCGATCCCGCCGACGGGCAGCACTGCCCCGCGCAGCGTGATCTCCCCGGTCATGGCCACGTCCGCGCGCACCGCCCGCCCGCTGAACAGCGACACCAGCGCCGACACCAGCGCGTTGCCCGCCGACGGTCCGTCCTTCGGGATCGCGCCCGCCGGGAAGTGCACGTGCACGTCCGAATCGGCGAACGCCGCCTCCGCGATGCCGAGCCGCGCCGCGTTCGCGCGCACCCACGACAGCGCCGCCATCGCCGACTCGCGCATGACGTCGCCGAGCTGACCGGTGAGCACGAGCTTGCCGTGACCGCGCATGCGCGTGGCCTCGACGAACAGGATTTCGCCGCCCGTCGGCGTCCACGCCAGGCCTGTCGCCATGCCCGGCTCGAGCGCCGTCGCCGCCGTTTCGTCCTCGCGCTTGCGCGGCCCGAGATACTCGGCGATCTCGCCGACGTCGATCGTGCCCGCCGCGCCCGACGCGTTCGCCGGCGCCTCGCCGGTCGCGACCTTCACGGCGACCGCGCGCGCAATCGCCGCCAGCTCGCGCTCGAGGTTGCGCACGCCCGCCTCGCGCGTGTAGCCCTGCACCACCTCCTCGACCGCCGCGCGCGTCAGCGCCACGCCGCCGTCGATGCCGTGCTCGGCGAGCTGCTTCGGCCACAGGTGCGAGAGCGCGATGTCGATCTTCTCCGCCGTCGGATACCCGGCGATCGGGATGATCTCCATGCGATCGCGCAACGGCGCCGACAGCGGACCGAGATCGTTCGCCGTGGCGATGAATACCACCTGCGACAGATCGAACGGCACCTCCATATAATGATCCGTGAACGTCGCGTTCTGCTCGGGATCGAGCACCTCGAGCAGCGCCGCCGCCGGATCGCCGCGATAGTCCTGGCCCAACTTGTCGATCTCGTCGAGCAGGATCACGGGATTCACGACTTCGGCCTTGCGCATCGCTTGAATGACGCGACCGGGCATCGAGCCGATGT
>DASXOU010000162.1:0-1605 GCA_036494045.1 Polyangia bacterium
AGGCCGATGAAGAGGGCGTAGGCCGCGGAGCCGGCGCGGAACAGGATCGCGCCGTCGACGGCGAAGGCGACGCCGCCGAGCGCGGCCGCGATGGCCAGGAGCCACGACGCGACGATCGGCCACACGATGCGCGGACGCAACGCGCGGCGTGCCCAGCGATAGAGCGCCCGTCCCCAGCGCGCAGTCGTCCAGTTGTCGAGCATCCGGTCGCGGGACGATTGTATCGCGAATCGCCGTCGCCGTCGTCAGTCGCCGCGACGGGCGGCCACGCGCGCGCCATCCTGCAGCGACTCGCCGGGGCGCAAGATGACCACGTCGCCCGCTTGCGCGCCGCCGCGCACCTCGGCGCTGTCGGCCGACATCTCGCCGATCGAAAGCGTGCGCGCGCGCGCCCGTCCGCCGTCGACGACGAAGGCGGCCCAGCTCTCGCCGCGGCGGAACAGCGCGGCGCCGGGCGCGCGCAAGACCGAGTCGCTCTGCCAGACGACGATGTGCACCTCGACGCGAAAGTTGTCGCCGAGGGTGCGCCACTCGGCGGGCGGCGCCACCAGATCGAGGAGCACACGCACGCGCTGCTCCTCGACGCCGAGCGCGGAGACCTTGGTGAAGCCGGACGGCTCGACGCTGCGCACGCGCGCGGTCAGCGCCTCCTTGCCGCCCCAGTGATCGATGAACGCGGCCATCCCCGGGCGCACGCGCACCGCCTCGACGGTGAGAAGATCGACCGCGACCTCGAGCAGCGACGGATCGCCGACCTCGACCAGCGCGGTGCCGGCCGTGACCACGCCCTCGGACTCCTTCATCACGCGCAGGATCTGTCCCGAAGCCGGCGCCACGATCTCGAACTCGTCGACGCGCCCCGAGCGGCCACGCTGCAGCGCCGCGCGCGCCTCGGCGAGCTGGTGATCGGCGACCTTGGCGCCGAACTCGGCCGACGCCAGGTCTTGCGTGCGCGAGGCCGCTTCCGTCGACGCCAGCTCGAGGTCGTGCGCCGAGATGGCGCTGCCGATCGCCAGCTTCTCCTTGCGCGCGAGATCGTCGCGGGCGCTGGCGTCGCCGACGCGCGCGCGCGCCACGTTGGCATCGGCCTGCGCCACCGCCGCCTCGGACGCGTGCAGCCGCGCCTCCTGCTCGGCGCGCGCGCGCGGATCGAGCAGCGGCGCGTCGGCGGGCACCAGGCGCGCCAGCACCGCGCCCTCCTCGATGCGATCGCCGGCGCGATGCTCGACGCGCAGGAGCTTGCCCGTCAGCGGCGCCGACACCACGTAGCGCCGCTTGACCTGGGTGCGCGCTTCCTCGTCGATGGTCACGCGCATCGGCCCGCGCGTCAGCGGCGCCACTTCGACGGGCAGCGCGCGCGGCCGCATCGACAAGCCGACCAGCACTGCCAATCCACCGCCGACGATCCACCAGCCGATTCGCTTGCGCATGATCATTCTCTCGTCTTCAGGACCTCGACCAGGTCGAGGCGGTCGATGAGCCGCCGCATCTGCAGCGCGCTCACGAGGGACGCGGCGACGACGACCAGCGCCGCCAACGCGTAGGTTCCGAGCGTGACGACGTAAGGCAGACGAAACTCGTCGGCCGCCATGCCGCGCACCGACA
>DASXOU010000163.1:0-11813 GCA_036494045.1 Polyangia bacterium
TATTCGTAGATCGGCATGCCCCTTATTGTGCGCGCGCCCGGCCCGTCGGTCAAAGCCGCGCGTAGAGCGCTTGCGCCGCGGTGTCGTCGGGCACGAGCGCGAGATAACGGCGCAGGTGCAGGCGCGCCGCGTCGTCGTCGCCGGCGCGCGCGCAGGCGAGCGCGAGGTTGTGGTGCGCGTCGGCGAACTCGGGGCAGGCGGCGGCGACGCGATGCCACTCGGCGCGGGCGGCGTCGTGCTCGCCGACGTCGTCGAGGAGGTTGCCGAGGTTGTAGCGCGCCTCGGGCTGCTCGGGGTCGAGCGCGAGGGCCTGCTCGTAGGCGGCGCGCGCGTCGCCACGCTCGCCGCGACGATAGTGCAGGTTGCCGACGTTGGTGTGCGCGGCGGCGAGCGCCGGATCGCCCTCGAGCGCCTGGCGATAAGCGGCGAGCGCGCTTGCGTCGTCGCCGTCGGCTTCGCAACGGCCGGCCTCGAGGAACCAGCCCCACGCCGAGGACGACTCGGCCGGCGCCGCCGGCAGGCTCGCCACCGCGCCCTGCAGCTCGTCGACGGCGAAGTCGAGCAGCAGCTGGCCGCTGAGCGGCTCGTAGGTGGCGCCGCCGTCGCAGACGATGACCCGATCGCCGTCCGAGCGCACGCGTACGTTGGCGAGTGGGCGGTTGTCGCCGAGCTGCGCGCGCAGGGCGTCGAGGTTCTTGCGCGCGCGCTGCAGCGTCAGCCCGCCGTCGAGGAGCTCCTTGGCCGCCTTGACGCTGACCAGATCCTGGAAGCTGTAGACGGCGCGGCCGCCGGCGCGCTCCGACGGGCCGACGACGCCGGTCTGCGCCCAATAACGGACGCGCGATTCCGAAATTCCGACGATGCTCGCGACGTCGCGCGAGCTGTAGACGGCGCGCTCGCTCATTCTTCGACGTCGACGTCGAGGTAGACGAAGGTGCCTTGCGCGCGCACGCGCACCTCGCCGGCGCGCACGCGCAGCGCCTGTCCGGCGAGCCGCTCGGCTTCGCGGGCCGCGATCTTCTGCACGCGCCGATGCACGCGCGCGTCGTCGCGGATGAGCTCGGCCACGCGGGCGGCGGCGCGCCCATCGCACGGCTCGCGCACCAGCTCGCCCAGCGTCGCCACGTCGACGGTGATCATGGTCGAGCCGAAGTAGCGCGCCTTGGCCGTCGGCGCGGCCGAGCGCTTGCCCTCGGACAAGATGCCGGCGCGCTCGATGAGGATCTCGACGGCGGCGACCGAGAGCTTCTCGCGTACCTCGCGCTCGAACAGGGTGACGCGCGCGGCGCGCGCCATCGGTTTTCTCGACGGTAATGCGGAGACGGCCTCGACCGGCTGCGGCTTCATGGCGCGCCGATCGTAACAGGGTCGCGAATGTGATCGCAATTTAGCGACGGCTGCGACAAGAGCATGCGCGCGCGCGCGAGCGTCGGCTCGGCGCTGCCGCGATCGAGACGGCACGCGCGGTCGGCGCCGAGGTAGGCCTGCCACGCGGCGTAGCGCAGCGTCTGCGGCTCGCTGTGGTGTGGGTCGGCAGCGACCGCGATCGTCGTCGAGCGCGCCACCAGCCGATCGGGAAGATCGAGGTCGTACTCGACGACGTCCGGCTCACGTGAGACGTCGCCCACGCGCCGCGCGATCTCGTCGCGATATCCGGGATACGCGAGAAAGTGGCGATGCACGATCTCGACGTCGGGCCGGCGCGCTTCGGCGACCTCGAGATACCAGAGCGCGAAGATGGTCTGGAAGTCGCTCGTGACTACGCGCGCGCGCGCCGGCGCCGCGTCGAGGAAGCGGCCGACCGCGGCGTCGGTGTCCCAGAACGCCGTGCGCGACCAACGGGTGCGTCCGGCGAGCCCGCCGGCCGTGACGGCGATGACGAGCGCCGCCGCGATCGCGCGCGAAAGGCGCGGCCGCTGCGCCTCGGCGGCGATCGCGGCGAGGAGCGCGCAACCGAGCACGGCCAGGAGCGCAACGGCGGTCTCGAGATAGCCGTAGGCGTCGGGGTTCGCCGGATCGAACTCGATGGCCACGCGCGTGGCCGCGTCGCACAGCGCCGCCACGAGCAGCATCAGCGCCAGCCGCGCGCGCCCGAGGCGCACCAGCACGTAGGCGCCGCCGAGCGCGAGAAAGGCGCCGACGAGCCAGAGCTCGGCCGCCACCGCCGTCGCCACGCCGCCGACGTCGCCGACGATGCCGCTCGCCACCGACTTCTGGAACGCTTGCGCGCTCACCGTCCAATAGATGCGCGCGAGCGTCGTCGGCGCGCCCCAGTCGACCAGCGGATGGCGCGCCGCGCGCAGCGGCAGGTAGCTCCACATCGCCACGATCACCGCGGCCGCGAGCGCCATCACGCGCAGGCTCGCACGCCAGCCCGCGCGCGGCGCCATCACCAGCACCGCCGGCACCACGAACGTCAGCGCCAACAGGTGATGGTTCGACAGCGCCAGCCCGGCCGCTACCGCCGCTCTGTATAGCCGCCGCTTGTCGCCAGTCTCGTCGAAGCGCGCCACTTCGTAGGCGGTCGTGATCACGAGCAGCGCCGACAGCGCGTAGACCTCGGGCCGCATCGACTGCAGCGCCGCCGCGTACGACAGCCCGAACGTCAGCCCCGCCGCGGCGCCGAGCCAATCATCGATTTGCGCGTCCGACTGCGCGCTTCGGCGCGCGCGCCGCGCCACCAGCGCGCCGAGCCGCGTGGTCTGCGCCGCGGCCGCCGCGCCCGCCAGCGCCGACGCCAGCCCTACGCGCAGCGCGATCGATCCGAACGGCAAGAGCGCGCACGCACGCCCCAGCAGCGACGGCAGCGGATGCCCGGGCGGATGCGCCACGCCGAGCCCGAACGCCGCCGCCGCCAGCTCCGACGAGTCGAGCCAATAGGCATCGGGCGCGAGCCCCGCGACATACGCGGCGAAGGTGACGAGAAAGACGACGAGCGCGGCCGTGCGTCGAGCTTATTCGATCTCGTTGGTCGAGTACATCGCGGTGCCGCCCTGCACGCCTTCGAGCGTGCCGGTCATGTCGCGCTCGAACGTCGAGTAGACGCCGTTGCCGTTCTGATCGCCGTTGGCGACCATCGACGCCGACGCGTTGACGCCGGTGCCGCCCGGGTTCGTATTGTTGAACGTATACGAGAACACCTGCGCGTCGCTGATCTGGAACTCGAGGGCCGCCCAGCCCCCCTGCTTCCAATCCGACGGCGAGCTCTGGTAGCGCTGGCCGGCCAGCTGCTTCGCGGTCAAGGTCGGCAGATCCGGAACCGAGGGGCCGCTGATGGGGAACTGCTTGTTGGCGATGTTGCCGGCCGCGTCGGCGTGCTCGCCGACGTAGTAGGCGACGGCGCCGTCGTACATCTTGCGCAGGTTCATCGTCGCTTCGACGGTCTTGGAGCGGCGGATGTATTTCATGAATGCGGGAATCGCCACGGCCGCCAGCACGCCGATGATCGCGACGACGATCATGAGCTCGATCAGCGTGAAGCCACGCACTCTACGCATGGATTCATTGTAATCCAAGATACCAGGACTACGCAAGAATTTTCTAAGGGATAGAGATGCTGCGGCCGTTCGGGCCTTCGTTGACCATCGCCCGCGTCGCGCCATTGCCGTCGAGGAGCACCATCGACTTGATGCCCTTTCCGTTCTCGATGTCCATCACCGCCGACACCGCCTTCTTGCGATCGTCGCGCGACATCGAGTCCCAGCGCGGATCGGCCACCGTCGCCGTGAGCGACGGCCCGACCGCGCGCCCGTTGGTCAGCTGCAGCGACGCCGCCACGTCGCCGAGTTGGAATCCGGCCGAGGTATCGCGCAGCGCGAACCACAGGCCGAAGACGATCGCGCCCAGCGCCGCCGCGCCGAGCGCCAGCGCCAGCAGCGCCGACGGCGGCTTCTTCTTCGCCTTCACCGGCGCCATCTTCTGGGTCGCCGGCTTGCGCGGCTCGTCGCGCCCGCTCTCTTCGGCGGCGCGCGCCAGGTTCACCGTCTGGCGCTGGGCCGCCTCCGCCGCCGCCAGCGACTTCATCTCGTCGATCGCCGCCGCGAAGTCGGCGCGCTGAATTCCGAGCGCTTCGCGCAAGCGGATCTGCTCGCCGCGCGGAATCGCCGACAGCGCCTGCGGCACGCGTACGACGACGCCGAGCTCCTTTTCGTATGCCTTGAACATGAGCAGCGGCGGCGCCACGTCCTCGGCGCTGAGGCCCGGCTGCGCGATCAAGATCTTCCACACCGGATCGAGACGGAACTCGCCCTCGCGCCACATCTCGCTCGACGCCGAGTCGAGCACGCCGCGCGTGGTCTTCGCGTCCACGACCTGCACCACACGACTCTTCGACAAGCACATCATCAATGCATCGATGAGCACCCGCCGTTTCGCCGCGACCGCCTCCACAGACTCCATCGTCGGCCGATTTTCGGCTGCCGCTTTTTTCTTGTCAATTAAGCTGGTAACGTCGCCGTCGTGCTGCCGTCCGATTTGAGCGCGTTCCCGGTGCTGGTCGTCGACGACGAACCGGACAACCTCGACGCCTTTCGCTTCAATTTCAAGCGCGTCTTTCAGATCCATACGGCCAACTCCGGAGACGAGGCGCTCGCGCTCCTCAAAGCGCACGACATCGCCGTCATCGTCACCGATCAGCGCATGCCCAAGATGACCGGGCTCGAGTTCCTGAAGGCGGCGCGTGGGCTGCGGCCCGACGCCACCGGCATCATCCTGACCGCGTTCACCGACGTCGACGTGCTCATCGAGTCGATCAACCTCGGACACGTCTACCGCTACATCACCAAGCCGTGGGACGCCAAGGAAGTGAAGGGCGTGCTCACGCAGGCGATCGAGCGCTTTGGGCTGCGGCGCGACAACGCGCGCTTGCAGTCGCAACTCGAGCAGTACGCCGGCTATCTCACGCAGGAGATGCACGGCGAGTTCGACTTCGGGCAGATCATCGGCGACGCGCCGGCGCTGCGCGAGGTGCTGGCCAAGGTCGAGCAGGTGGCGCCGACGCACTCGACGGTGCTATTGCGCGGCGAGACGGGCACCGGCAAGGAACTGGTCGCGCACGCCATCCACATCAACTCGCCGCGCGAGCAGAAGCCGTTCGTGCGCGTCAACTGCGCGGCGCTGGCGCCCGGCGTGCTCGAGTCGGAGCTGTTCGGCCACGAGAAGGGCGCGTTCACCGGCGCGGTCGCGCGGCGGCCCGGCCGCTTCGAGCTCGCCGACGGCGGCACGCTGTTTCTCGACGAGTGCGGCGACATTCCGCAGGACGTGCAGGTCAAGCTCCTGCGCGTGCTCCAAGAGCGCGAGTTCGAGCGCGTCGGCGGACAAGAGACCATCCGCGTCGACGTGCGCGTGGTCTCGGCCACGCATCGCAACCTCGAGCAGGCGATCGCCGACGGCAAGTTCCGCGAGGATCTCTACTACCGGCTCAACGTGTTTCCCATCGTGCTGCCGCCGTTGCGCGAGCGGCTCGAAGATCTGCCGCGCCTGGTCGAGCACTTCGTGGCCAAGTTCAACCGCGTCACCGGCAAGAGCGTGCGCGGGTTCGATCACGGCGCCATCGCCGCGCTCGGGCAGTATCAGTGGCCGGGCAACGTGCGCGAGCTGGAGAACGTGGTCGAGCGCGCGATCATCGTCGCGCGCGGCGGCGACGTGACGGCGAGCGACCTCGACTTCGGCCGGCGCAACGTCAACGCACCGATGCCGACGCCGGCCGCGGGCACGCCGCTGTCGGCGCTGCAAGGCGGCACGCCGCAGCCGCTGCAGGCGCGGCTGCACGAGCAGGAGAAGAACGAGATCGTCGCGGCGATCGATCGCAACCAGGGCAACATCGCCGGCGCGGCGCGTGCGCTCGGCATCAATCGTTCGACGTTGTACTACCGGCTCCGAAAGCACGGCCTCGAGCACCTCTTGCCGACGAAGCCGCAAGGGGAAGGTGCCTGATGCGGATTCTCGTCGTCATGGATTCGATCGATCGCATCAACCCCGAGGCCGACACCACGCTCGTCCTCGTCGAGGAGATGCATCGGCGCGGCTTCGACGTCGAGATCTGCGGCGCCGAAGATCTGGAGCTCGAGCGCGGCGAAGCGGCCGCCGTCGTCTCGCACGTCGTCGCCGTCGATCGCGCCGCCTATCCGTGCATCCAGCTCGAAGGTGGCCAGTGGCGCGCGCTCGGCGAATACGACGCGCTCTTCATGCGCAAGGATCCGCCGTTCGATCAGGCCTACTATTTCTACACGCTCATCCTCGAGCAGGCGCGCGGCAAGACGCTGCTCATCAACGATCCGCGCGGCCTGCGCGAGGCCAACGAGAAGCTCTACATCTTCAACTTTCCGTCGGTGATTCCGCCGACGCGGGTGACGCGCTCGCACGTGCGGCTGCGCGATTTTCTCGAGTCGCAGGGCGGGCAGATGATCGTCAAGCCGCTCGATCAATGTGGCGGCGGCGGCGTCTTCCACGTGCGCGCCGACGATCGCAACACCAACTCGATCCTCGAGACGGTGAGCTGCAATCAGACCAAGCTGGTGATGGCGCAGGCGTACCTTCCCAAGGTGCGCGAGGGCGACAAGCGCATCCTGCTTCTCGACGGCGAGCCGATCGGCTGTGTCCTGCGCGTGCCGCGCGAAGACGAGACGCGCTCGAACCTGCACGTCGGCGGCCGTCCCGCGCACTCGGAGCTCGACGCGCGCGATCGCGAGATCGTTGCCGCCATCGCGCCCAAGCTGCGCGCCGACGGGCTCTACTTCGTCGGCATCGACGTCATCGGCGGCATGCTCACCGAGGTCAACGTCACGTCGCCGACGGGGATCCAGGAGATCGATCGCCTCGACGGCGTGCGCCTGGAGTCCAAGGTGATCGATTGGCTCGAGAAGCGGGTTCGGGCTTGAAGCACGAGCGCTGGCTGCCGTTCCTCTGGCTCGCGCTCGCCTTCGCCGTCACCGCCGGCACTTTCAAGCACACCGACTACTTCGCGACGTCGTACGACTGGCGGCTCTTCGAGACCTGGCTCGAGGCCGGCCGCCGCTCGGTGCTCTGGTATCACCAGTTTCCGCTGTGGAACCCGTGGACCTGCGGCGGCCAGGTCTACCTGGCCAATCCGCAGTCGCTGGTCGCCACGCCGACGTTTCCGCTGATCCTCGCCTTCGGCACCGCGCTCGGCGCCAAGCTCACGCTCGTCGCCTACTACTTCTGCGCCTTCGACGGCATGTATCGCCTCGCGCGCAGCTACGAGATCAGCGTCGTCTCGTCCGTCTTCGCCGCCATCCTCTTCGGCACCGGCGGCTGGCTGGCGCTGCACTTCGCCGAAGGGCACTGCACCTTCTTCGGCGCCGCGCTCTTCCCCTACGCGATGTACTTCTATCGCCGCGGCCGCGCCGAGCTCGAGTGGTGCATCCCGCTCGGCTTCATCGCCGCGTGGATCGTGGGCGACGGCGGCACCTCGACGCCGCCGATGTGCATGGTCATCCTCACGACGCTGGCGATCGTCGACTGCGTGCAGCGTCGGACGCTACGGCCTTTTTTGCCGCTCGTGCTCGCCGCCGGGGTCGCGTTCGCCGTCGGCGCGCTGCGCGTCCTGCCGGCGCTCGAGTTCGCCGTCGACCATCCGCGCCACTTGTTCGAGACCGACGCCAACTACCCGTGGATGATGGTGCGCAACGCCTACTGGTGGAAGGGCATCGAGCCCGTCCCCGGCAAGCGTTATTGGTTCCACGAGTACGGCTGGCGCCTGCCGTATCTGACCATCCCGCTGTGGATCTGGGCCATCGGCGTGAAGAAGGCGCGCGTCGTCTGGATCTTCGTCGGCGTCGGCGCCGCCATCGTCGCCGGCAGCGCCTGGCCGTACGGCCCGTGGTGGCTGCTGCATCATCTGCCGATCTTCCGCGACCTGCGCGTGCCGTCGCGCTACCAGGTCATGCTCGCCATCGGCGTGCCGCTTCTGTGCGCCTTCGCGCTCGACGATCTGCGCGCGCGCACGTGGTGGAAGCGGGCGCTCACGATCGCCGTCATCGTCGTCTGCGCGCTCGACGGCCTGGCGTTCGATTGGGTGCGCTACGCAAAAGCGTTCGACGGCCGCTGGCCGCTCGCCGCCGAGGGCACGCCGTTCTACCAGGTCGTGGGCGAGTGGCGCTCGATGATGAGCAACGTCTTCGAGAACCATGGCGCCATCGGCTGCGATGAGGAGGCGCCGCTGCAGCGCGCGCTCGCGCTCGACGAAGGACCGAAGCCGCAAGCGCGCGTCGAGGATGCGGCCACCGGAAAAATCGACGCCATCCGTTGGACGCCGAATCGCGTCGAGCTCGACGTCGATCTGGTCGCGCCCGCCGTCGTCAGCGTCAACGAAAACTGGAACGAGCATTGGCGCATCGCCAGCAACGCTGGCGGAGCGAAGATCGACCACGGTGAGATGATTCGCGTCGGCCCCAAGCTCGGGCGCGACAAGGACGGCGGCCGCCTCGGCGCACGCGTCCCCGCCGGCCGCTACACGCTCGCGTTCGTCTATCGCCCGCGCTCGTTCACCGTCGGGCTCCTGGTCAGCGCGCTCGCTATCCCACTCGCCGCCGCCGCCTGGATCTTCGCGCGCCGCCGCCGCCGCCGCGACGCAGCGCGCCAATAGCCTGCGGCAACTTGCCGCATTGCCACGGCCGCCCGCGACCCGTTACAGTCGAAGGTGGAGGCTCCTCGCAATGCAGCGTCAGTGCACCTGTCCGACGCCTACCGTCCTCATCGTCGACGATGATCGTCGGCTGCGCGAGACCATCGCCGAGCTGCTCGCCGAGGACGGCTACCGCGTGCTCACCGCCGATCACGGCGCCAACGCGCTCGAGCGCATGCGCGGCGACCACGTCTGCATGGTGCTGCTCGATCTCATGATGCCGACCAAGTCGGGCTGGCAGGTGCTCGCCGAGCTCATCGACAATCCGCAGCTGCCGCGCGTGCCGGTGGGCGTGATCTCGGCGCTCGTGACCGAGACGCCGCTCGGCACCGTCGGTGTGCTGCACAAGCCGTTCGATCTCGATCGCCTGCTCTCGCTCGTCCACGCCCACGCCGGCGTGCCCGCGCATCACTGAGCTACATGCACATCGATCCCTGCCGCTGATACGGCGGGTTGCACACGAAATCGCAAGCGTCGCCGGTGGCCGCGCAGATCGCCATACCGTTGGTCGGCGCCGGGCACGGCGTCGTGAGCATGCCTCCGCCCACCGGGACGCAGCTGCCGGCTCCGTCGCACGCGGTGGCCGCTTTCAACGCCGGCGGCGGGCTCAGACACGATTGCGGCTCACACGACGTGGTCGCGCCGGGAAACGTGCACGCGGCCCTGTTGTTCCCGTCGCAAAACGCGGCGCACACTTCGAAGCCGAGGTTGGTGCACGGCTGCCGATTTCCATGAGGCGCGCCGGTGACCGCCCTGCAGCCGCCGCCTTCGCAGGACTCGCATTGTCCGTCGCAGGCGACGTTGCAGCACCGGCTGTCTGCGCAGTGGCCGCTCTGGCATTCGCCGTCGAGCGAGCAGAACTGGCCCTGGGCCAGAGGAACCGGCGCATTCGAGCCCTTCTTCCAGCAGGTGCCGTCCGCCGCGCAGATGTAGCCTTCGGGGCAGAGTCGCTTCGGGTTGTTCGAGCACTTGAGCGCGCCGTCGGGGACGTCGGTCTGGAGGCAGCCCGCGAGGAAAACCGCGCCAATGACGATGATCGTTGCACGCACGGCTCGGATACTACGATCAGGCGGCGATCTGGGCCAGCAGCGATGCGGTCGCGCCCGGCATCGTCAGCATGCAAAAGTGTCCGGTCGGCAATTCGTGGCACGGCCAGCCGCGCGCGCGCAGCGACGCCGCCTGCGCCGCGATCGGATCGCCGGGATCCTTGTCGTTGCAATAGATGAACGTCGACGGCGGCGGCGCGTCGACGCGCTTCAGCGTCAGCGGCTCGGTGAAGCAGGCGAGCGGCTGCGGCGTGCGCCGCGCCAGGAGGCGGCGGATCTCGGCTTCGTCGGCGCCGTCGGGATCGATGCGGCCGAGGCGGCCCTGCTGCATCGCCGGCACGCGCCAGCCATCGCCGGCGAGCACGTGCCGCTGCCACGACTCGCGCACCTCGGGCGCCATCACGTCGAGCATGGCGTTGCCGTCGCCGGTGACGACGGCGTCGAGATAGACGAGGCGGCGCACGCGGCCGGGCAGCCGATCGGCGACGGCGGGAATGACCATCCCGGTGTAGCCGAAGCCGACGAGCACGACGTCGATGAGCTCTTCGCACTCGAGCACGCCGACGACGTCGTCGATGTGGGTGCCGAGCCCGACGTCGCGCCGCGCCAGGTGCGCGCGCTCGCCCACGCCGGTCAAGGTCGGAGTGAAGACTTCGTGTCCTGCACGCCTGAGCGGCGACCGCACCCGCCGCCACACCCAACCGCCCGTGCCGGACCCGTGCAACAGCACGAAGGTCGCCATGACGGTGATACGGACCAATCGGCCGATCGGATCGACTATATTTCGCCGATGCGCACCGCCGCCGGAATCCTCACGTTTGCCGCCCTGATCGCGCTCGCCGCGGCGCCGGCCTTCGCCGTGCAGCCCGGCCTCGACAAGTGCTTCGAGATCACCGTCGGCGGCAACAGCCGCGGCACCCGCGCGCTGTTCAAGCGCCGGGATCTGCAGAGCGGCGGCCCGACCTGGGCCGCGATCATGGAAGTGGCGCTAAAGGGCCTGCCCGCGCTCGCCGGCGTCGCCTACGATCTCGACGACGAAGCCGAGGGCGTGCTGGTCTGCACCGCCGACGCTGCGACGATCGCCGTGGCGCGCGCCGAATACAATCGCCTCAACAAGGACGCCAAGGCGCTCGCCAAGGTGATCGACCGCGTCCCGCCGGCGAAGCTCGAGTAGCTCAGCGCGCGATCAGCGCTCGATCGGCTGGCCGCGCTTGGTCCACTCGCGCCAGCCGCCGGCGAGCGAGAGCACGCGCTTGTAGCCCATGCGCAAGAGGTTGTCGGCGGCCATCGCCGAGCGGAAGCCGCCGCCGCAGTAGATGATCAGCTCCTCGTCCTTGTCGGGCACCTTATTAATGATGTCGCGCTCGATGACGCCGCGGCCGATGTGCTCGGCGCCGCGCGCGTGGCCGGCGCGCCATTCGTCGTCTTCGCGGCAGTCGATCAGGCGGAACTTGTCGCCGCGCTTCTGCCGGGCGAGGACGTCGTCGATGGTGCATTCGCTGATGCGGCTCTTGGCGTCGTCGACCAGCGCCAGGTACTCTTTCGAATGATCCATGTCGGAGTTATATTCCCGAGATGGGTTCCCTGACACTGGATTTCATCGAACGACTTCCGAAGACCGATCTGCACTGTCACCTCGACGGCAGCATCCGCGTCGCCACCATCCTCGACCTGGCGCAGAAGCAGAAGGTGAAGCTGCCGGCCGAAGATCCCGACAAGCTCTTCAAGCTCGTCTACGCCGGTGAGCGCTGCCGCTCGCTCGAGGATTATCTGAAGGGCTTCGACATCACGCTCTCGGTCATGCAGACCGAGGAGGCGCTGTTTCGCACCGCCTACGAATTGGCCGAGGACTGCGCGCGCGAGAACGTGCGCTATCTCGAGGTGCGCTATTCGCCGATGCTGCACACGCAGCGCGGGCTCAAGCTGGCGCCGATCGTCGAATCGGTCATTCAAGGGCTGCGCGCCGGCGAGCGCGACTTCGGCGTGCGCTCGGGCGTCATCTTGTGCGGCATCCGCTCGATCGATCCGGCGATGTCGCTGCGCATGGCCGAGCTGTGCGTGGCGTTCAAGAACCGAGGCGTGGTCGCGTTCGATCTCGCCGGCGCCGAGTACAACTATCCGGC
>DASXOU010000164.1:0-2845 GCA_036494045.1 Polyangia bacterium
CCTCGGTCACGGGCCGGAGCCCGCTCTCTCGGTCGCTGCGGGCGTGCGCCGCGATCTGCCTCCGGAGCTGCGGCCTCGCCTTGGGTCGCGTCGCCGGCAGAGACCGACGGAACCTAGCGCTTGGTGAGCGCGTGGGCGAGCGCGGCGGCGTCGTCGGGGGAGCGCAGCGTGATCGACACCTTGCCGCCGGTGATGGCGCCGCGGATGACAGGCGCGCTCTGGACCACGCCGTCGACGAGGATGGCGACCTTGTCGCCGCGATGGGCGGCGGTGAGCGCGGCGAACGACCTTGCCGTCGGCGGCGCGAGCGTGAGCTGGACCTCGGTGCCGGCGGCGTGGGCGTCGGCGATGGTGAACGGCGCCGTGAGAAGCGACGGGCCGAGCTGGAGCGCGGCGCCGTCGCGGGCGCGGAAGGTGGTGCCGCCGTCGGCGACGACGACGCGCAGATCGATGGTGGCGGCGCGGTCGGCGTGGGCCGGCGCGCAAGCGAGCGCAAGCAGGAACGCGAGCACGAATGAGATGGCTCTCATGATTCTCTCCTGGTTCGAGTGGACTGCGTTGGATGAGCGGAGGCGCTCAGCTCACAACAGCAGGGCTCGATCGCGGAGATAGAGCGGCGACTTGCCGCGCGGCGCGCCGTCGCCGAGGACGGGCGGCGTCGAAAACAGCGGCGACAGCTGCGCCGCCAAGAGCGTGACGGTGCACGGCGGCAGCACGTGCGGCGGCGCCGGCGCGACCGACGGCGCGGCGACGAGCGTGTCGACGGCGAGGATCGCCTGCGTCTCGTGCGCGGGCGGCGATTGCGCGGCGGCTTCGCACACGCCGACGGTGGCGAGCACGGCGGCGCTGAGGAGCAGGCTGGCCAGGAGCTGAGCGGTTCGCGCGCGCACGACGATCATAGTCTAATTCATCGCTCGGTCTGGCGCCACGGGCCGCGCTCGCCGCCGTCGCGCATGGCCACGGCGCGGCGAATCACCGGCGCGAGGCCGTCGGTGGTTTCGTACGAGCCGAGATCGGCGATCGGGACCCAGCGCGCGTCGGCGCAGTCGCTCGCCGCCTGCAAGGTGCCGGTCGGCGCGCTGCCGAGAAAATCGAGGATGACGTAGTGCCACTCGACGCGGCCGTCGCCGTCGCGCAGGACGCGGTCGAGCACTTCGACGACGGGCCCGAGCGTGCACGCAAGGCCGGTCTCCTCGCCGAGTTCGCGCAAGGCCGCCTCTTCGAGGGTCTCGCCGACTTCGACGCCGCCGCCGGGCACGGTCCAGCGTCCCGCTTGCGGCGGGCGGCCGCGCTGCACCAGAAGCACGCGATCGCCGTCGAGCAGCAGCACGCCGACGGCGACGACGGGCGCATCCGGATGGCGGCGCGGCATCAGGACGACGCCATCAGCGACGCCGCTTGTCGGGCGCGATCTTGAGCGAGAGCGCCACGCCGTCGCGGAGCGGCACGATCGTCGTCAACAGATCGGCGGCGCCGAACGCGTCTTTGTTGTAGCGAATAACGCCGCGCGCATCGGCGTCCTGCTTGCCGGGCGGCAAGAGGACGTTGCCCGACCACAACGCGTTGTCGCAGACGATGTAGCCGCCGATGCGCACGCGCGAGCGCGCCAGCTCGAGCGCCTGCGGATAGGCGTGCTTGTCGACGTCGATGAAGACGACGTCGAAGGGGCCGGGATACTTCTTGATGATCTCGCAGGCGTCGCCGACTTCGTAGTGCACGCGCGGGCCGAGGCCGGCTTTGTCCATCCACGACTTGGCTTCCGCCGACAGCTTGGCGTCGTTGTCGGTGTGCACGACGCGTCCGCCGTCGCCGACGGCATGCGCGAACCACCAGGTCGAGTAGCCGAAGCCCGAGCCCATCTCGAACACGTCGCGCGCGCCGACCGACATCGCCGCTTGCTGGCACAAGCGGCCGACGAGCGGGCCGATGATGGGGAACTTGGCCGCCTCGCCGCGATCTTCCATCTCGGCGAGCACGACGTCGCGCGTGCGCTGGAGCTGCTCCAGGTAATGCTCAATCTCGCCGTCGACGATGCGATCCATCGCTATCTTTTCTTTTCGCTGCGCTCTGCGCCCCCGGCTGCGCCGGATGGGCCCAGGAACGCCGAGGGACAATGCGGCGCGAGCGCGCATTCGCCGCACTTCGGCTTGCGCGCGAAGCAGACGCGGCGGCCGTGCCAGATCAATTGGTGGCCGAGCTTGGTCCACTTGTCGCGCGGTAGCTTCGCCATCAGCTCCGGCTCGATCTTGGGCGGCTCGGTCTGGCGCGTGAAGCCGAGCCGCTGCGACAGCCGCATCACGTGCGTGTCGACGACGAAGCCCTCGTTCATGCCGAACGCCGAGCCGAGGACGACGTTGGCGGTCTTGCGCGCCACGCCGGGCAACGTCAGCAGCTCGTCCATCGTCTGCGGCACCTTGCCGGCGAAGTCTTCCATGATCACGCGCGCGGCGCCGAGGATGCTCTTGGTCTTGTTGCGGTAGAAGCCGGTCGACATGATCACCGGCTCGATCTCGGCCGGCGTCGCCGCGGCGAGCTTTTGCGGCGTGCCCCATTTCGCGAACAGCTTCGGCGTGACCAGGTTGACGCGCACGTCGGTCGTCTGCGCGGACAGGATGGTCGCGATCAGAAGTTGAAAGGGCGACTTGAAGTCGAGCTCGCAGTGGGCGTCGGGATAGAGCGCCTCCAGCCCGTCGACGATGGCGGCGATGCGCGCCGAGTCTTGTGGTCGCGCGCGGCTTACGCGGACGGAACGGGCCATGACGGCGTACCGTGGCGCGCGCCCGGTGCGCTGTCAAGGCGTCCGTGCGCGCGCTCGCGCGCGAGAAACGCGGCGCCGAGCGGCGCG
>DASXOU010000165.1:0-6893 GCA_036494045.1 Polyangia bacterium
ACCATCGGGTCTCCTCGCTCGGCCTGGCTCGGTCCACCATTGCGGGACAGCCACTAAGGCTCGTCGCGGAGCAGCATGCGATAGATCGTCGACGCGTCGATGCCGAGGAGCTGCGCGGCGCGCAGCTTGTTGCCGCCGGTCTGCTGCAGGACCCACTCGACATAGCGCCGCGTCATCATGCGCAAGGGAACGATCTCGGCGGCGAAGCCGGCCATCGCCTCCGGCAGCGGCTCGGGCACCGCCGCCGCCAGATCGCGCAGATCGATGCGTCGCCCGCGGCCGAGCACGAGCAGCCGCTCGACGGCGTTCTTGAGCTCGCGCACGTTGCCCGGCCACGGCAGATCCATGAGCCGCTTGAGCACCTCTTGCGAGATCTCGCGCATCGGCTCGTTCGGCTGCTGCTCGTAGAACAGCGTGACGAAGCGATCGACGAGCAGCGGAATGTCCTCGCGCCGTGCGCGCAACGGCGGCAGGTGGATCGGAATCACGTGCAGCCGATAATAGAGATCCTCGCGAAACCGCTTCTCGCCGACGGCGCGCGCCAGATCGCGGTTGGTCGCGGCGATGACGCGCACGTCGACCTTGCGCTCGACGCCGCCGCCGACCGGCCGCACCGACGAGGTCTCGAGCACGCGCAACAGCTTCGCCTGCAACGGCAGCGGCAGGTCGCCGATCTCGTCGAGGAAGAGCGTGCCGCCGTCGGCCTCGACGAACAGGCCCTTCTTGGCCTCGACGGCGCCGGTGAACGCGCCCTTGCCGTGCCCGAACAACTCCGACTCGAGCAGCGTGTCGGTGATGGCGGCGCAGTTGATGGCGACGAACGGCGCCTTGGCGCGGGCGCCGCCATAATGAAGCGCGCGCGCGACCAGCTCCTTGCCGGTGCCGCTCTCGCCGGTGACCAGCACCGGCGACGAGATCGCGCTGACCCGCTCCAATAGATCGTAGAGCTGCTGCATGACCGCGCTCTTGCCGACGAGGTTGCGAAACCCGAGCCGCTCCTCGACGGCGCGGCGCAGCTCGGCGTTCTCGCGGCGCAGCCCACTCTCGCCGAGCGCGCGCTCGAGCGTGAGCGCGGCCTCCTCCATCTTGAACGGCTTGGTCAGGTACTGCGAAGCGCCGCGGCGCACGGCTTCGATGGCGCCGTCGATGGTGCCGTAGGCGGTCATGATGATCACCGGGCGCGTCGGATCGGCGGCGCGCGCGGCTTCGAGCACGTCGAGCCCGTCGACGCCGTCCATGCGCAAGTCGGTGATCACCGCGTCGAACTCTTTTTTCTTGAGCGCCGCCAGCGCCGCCTTGCCGCCGACGGCGATCTCGGTGCGATAGCCCTTGCCGTCGAGATATTCGGCGACCGTGTCGGCCATCTCGCGATCGTCGTCGACGACGAGGACGCGCGCGCTCGTTCGCTCGCTCATGCCGCGGCCTTCACCGGCCAGACCACGCGCACCGTCGTGCCGCGGCCGGGCGCGCTCTCGATGGCGAGCGAGCCGCCGTGGTTCTTGACGATGTCGGCGGCGATGGTGAGCCCGAGCCCGGTGCCCTGCCCGCGCTTCTTGGTGGTGAAGAACGGATCGAGCACCGACGGCAGATGCTCGGGCGCGATGCCGCTGCCGTCGTCGGCGACTTCGAGCACCACGCCGTCGTCGGCGCGGCGCGCGCGCGCGGTCACGTGGCCACCGGCGGCGCAGGCGTCGCACGCGTTCATGAGCAGGTTCACCAGCACCTGCTCGAGCTGCCCCGGATCGGCGGCCAGCGGCGGCAGCGACGGTGGCGCATCGGTGGCCACGACCACCTTGGCCTGGCGAAAGCGATGCTCGAGCAGGCTCGTGGCCGCGTCCACCGCCGTCGCCGGCGACACCGCCTCGACGGTGACCGGCCGCGCGCGCGCGAAATCGAGCAGCTGCCGGATGGTCGTCGACACCTTGTCGACCTGCGCCAGGATCGACGACAGGCCCTTTTTCATGGCCTCGCCCGGCTCCCCGTCGGGCACGCGCGTGAGCAGCTGCTCGGCGCGCCCCGAGATGATCCCGAGCGGCGTGCCCACCTCGTGCGCGATCCCCGCCGACAGCGTGCCGATGGTCGCCAGCTTCTCCGCGCGCACCAGCGTGCGCTCGAGCCGCTTCAGATCCGTTCGATCGTGCAGCACCAAGAAGCAATCGGCGTCCGGCAGCGGCCGCGCCAGCGCGATGGCGAAGGCGTCGACCTCGCGCGTCTTGCCGTCGAGGGTCAGCGCCACTTCCTGCCGCGTCTGCGTCCGCCGCGTCGCGCGCGCCTCGGCGAGCAGCGCCTCGAGCGCCGCCCGCTCGTCGCCGGCCAGCCCGGGCAGCGCCTCCGACAAGCTGGCCCCGGCGCGCGCGCCGCGATCGGCGAGGAACGGATTGACCGCGGTCACCCGCGCCGCCGCGTCGACGGCGAGCACGCCGAGCGGCACGCTCTCCACCAGCTTCTCGCTGCGCTCGCGCAAGGCCGCCGTCGCCGCCGCCAGCTTGAGCGCGTCGCCGAGCGCCTGCGCGCGCCGTTGTTGCCGCGTGATGGCGACGCCGAAGATGCCGACGATGAGCGCGGTCAGCGTCGTCGCCGCCGCCAGGCGCCACGCCGCCAGCCGCGCGCGATCGCGCACGCGCTTGGCCGAGGTCACCACCGCGACCGACCACTTGAAGTCGCCGAGCGGCACGCTCGCGAAGCCCGCCACCGCCGAGCGCTGGCCAAGCCCGAGCGCGTCCGCCGACGGCCGCGGCAGAAAGAGCGCGCCCTCGTCGCCGCGCGCCATCGCCGAGAGCAGCTGAGCGATCTCCGCCGTCGGCCGCGCCGTCTGCCAGGCGCTGTCGGCCTCGCCGCCGCCGAGCACCGCCCAGCGCCCCTCGGCGTCCATGACGACGTGGCGCATCGGCGCGCGTCCGAAGAAGCGATCGCTGTCGACGAGCAGCGCCACCGCACCGTCGCCGCCGCGGCGCAAGAAGTAGCGCAGCCGCTGGTGCGTCTCGCCGGCGCGCGCCAGCGGCTCCGACACCAGCGCGCGCCCATCCGGCGTCGCGCGCAAAAACAGGCGCGCCAAGATCGCGCGCGGCCCGGCGTCGTCGCTGCCGTGGAGCGCGCGAGCCACGCGCCCGCCGCCGTCGAGCACGTCGAGCTCCTCGTAAACGCCGCCCGGGCCCACCAGCGGCTCGATCGTCGCCGGCGCGCGCGCTGCGGTGCCGAGATCGCGCAACACGCCGGCCACGTTCGCCGTCACCGTCGCCGCCAGCGTGCGTCCGAGCGTCTCCTGCTCGCCCGAGAAGTCGTCGAGCGCGCGCGCCTCTTCGCGCCGCTCGTCGACGTAGGCGAGCGCGAACACCAGCGCCACCGACGCCACCACCGCGAGGCTCAGCCCGCGCGACTTCAGGCTCGCTTCAGCCACTCATGCATTTTGCAACACATGCGGCCGCAGGGCCAGTCCCACGTTTATTTTGCTGCGCTCGTCGGATCCGACAGATCGTACAGCTCGAGCGCGACGCCGCCGCGGTCGAACCCCTTGTCCTTGCGCAATAGGAGCAGGCGATTCGCGGCAAGCTGCCAGCTCGAGGGCCGCCCCTGCCCCGGCAGCTTCAGCACCAGCGTCGGCGCGCGCGTCTGCCGATCGATCGAGTACAGATCGATGTCGTCGGGATCCGCCTTCTTGCGGTTGACCGCGTCGGGATTGACCGGATCGACCGTCAGCGACAGCGCCACGCGCTTGTCGTCGAGCGTCTGCCAGCGCAGCGAGTTGAAGTCGTAGCGCCAGAGCGGCCCCGGCAGCGTCAGGTCGCTCTCGGTGATGCCGTCGACGAACAAGAGCTTCTTGCGATCGTCCGAGTAGCGCACGATGACCGGCAGGTTCGGCTGATCGCGCCGCAGCAGCGACACCTGCGCGAAGCCGAGCACGTCCTTCACTTCTTCCTCGACGAGGATCTTGCCGCCGAACGCGTCGAGCCGCGTGTAGCGGTCGGGCCGCCGCATGTCGCGCGCCTTGTCGAACTCGCCCGCGCGCAGCGCCGCCAGCACCGTGAAGCCGTCGGCCCACCACAGGAGCTTCACCGACGACGCGCCCTGCTTGATCTGCCCCTCGGCATCCTCGCGCCAAGTGCGCTTCTTGACCGGCTTCAGCGTATCGATCGCATAGGCCGCGAGCGCGTATTCGACGGTCTTCTTCTCGCTGCGCGTGTAGGTCGTAAAGACGCGCTTGCCGTCGATCGTGGCGAACGCGAACTTGTTGAACGGGCCAAGAGGCTTGCCCTTGTCCGGCCCGGCGGCGCTGAACGCCTGCGCCGTCGACGTGCCGTCGCGCCCGCGCACCACGAGCACGCGCGTCGGCGACAACCACGCCAGCGCCAGCGCATCGACGGGCGCGCCGGCGACCTCGACGCTCTTGCCGCCGACCTCGGCCAGGTGCAGCGTCGCCGTCGTTGCCCCGTCGGTGGTGACGTACGCGATCGCCTTGCCGTCGTCGCGGAGCGCATAGGCGTCGTCGATGAAGCCTGAGCCGCCGGTATCGAAATGAACGATTGCCGTGCCTGGGGCCGCCGGCGGCGCCGCCCACGCGCCGCTCGCCGCCGCCAGCACCGCCGCCAGAACCGAGATCCGCATCTTTGGGTTACACGCTATGAAAATGGGCTTGTCAAGAGCGGCACGAGCTGCCGGAACGCCTCGGGCAGGGGCGAGCTCGCGCGCAGCGGCTCGTGCGCGCGCGGATGCGCCAGCGCCACGCAGTACGCGTGCAGGCACAGCCGCTCGAACTTCGCGCCGCCGTAGGCATTGTCACCGACGAGCGCATGGCCGATCGACGCCATGTGCACGCGGATCTGATGCGTGCGTCCGGTTTCGAGCGTGAGCTCGACCGCGGTGACGGGCGCGCCCGCGAGCTCGCCGTGCGCCAGCGTGCGATAGCGCGTGCATGCCGCCTCGCCCGCGGTCGCATTCTCGGGCAGGGCCACGCGCAGCCGCCGATCCTTGGCGTGGCGCCCGATGCGCGCGCGCACGGTCTTTTCGCCGACGAGCCCGCCGCCGACGATGGCGACATAGCGGCGCTCGATGGTGTGCTCGGCGAACGCACGCTGCAGCGGCTCGTACATCTCGCGGCGCAGCGCCACCACGACCAGCCCCGAGGCGTCCTTGTCGAGCCGATGCAGGAGCCGCGCGTAGCCGCCGAGATCGCGCGTCACCGCCGCCGTCAGCGAGAACGACTCTTGCGACGGCTCCGCCTGCGACGGCAGCCCCGCCGGCTTGTCGACGATCGCGAGATCCTCGTCGCGATAGACGACCACGAGCGGCGGCGCCTCTTCGATCCCGCCGAGGTGCACCGTGATCTTTTGCGCGACGTCGATCGGCATCTCGCGCTCGGTCGCGCGCGCGCCGTCGACGCTGACGGCACCGCGCGCGATGAGATCGATGGCATCGACGCGCCGCAGATCGAGCCGCGCCGCGATCAGCCGGTCGAGCTCATGCGGATCGGCCATCCAGCGCCGAAACACGAGCTTCTTCATCGGCTACAAGGGCGGCAGCGCCGACAGCGCCGCCGCCAGCTCGGCGCCGAACGCCGCGTTGGCCAGCGCCAGCACGCGATTGGCCGCCAGGCTGCGCTTCTGCGTCACGCGCGCGACGTACGCCAAAAGATGCGGCGTCAGCGCCTTGCCGCGGATGCCGGCGCGCGCGGCGTCGGCGAGCGCGTCGTCGACGGCGCGCCCGATCTTCGCCGCGTCGAGCGCGTGCGCGCGCGGGATCGGATTGGCGACGAGCACGCCGGCGCCGCCGAGCGCCCAGTGCGCCCGGCAGATCGTGGCGCAGTCGATGGCGTCGTCGACGCGATGCTCGAGCGGCAGCCCGCTCGACCAGGTGTAGAACGCGGGAAACTCGTTGGTGCGCACGCCGAGCACCGGCACCGCCAGCGTCTCCAGCATCTCGAGCGTCCGCGGCAGATCGAGGATCGCCTTGCAGCCCGCCGACACCACGGCGACGGGCTCCTTGGCCAGCGTCGTCAGATCGCTCGACACGTCGCCCGACTCGCCGCGATGCACGCCGCCGATGCCGCCGGTGGCGAACACAGAAATTCCCGCGCGTGCCGCCGCGTAGGTCGTCGCCGACACCGTGGTCGCGCCGTTCTCGCCGCGCGCGCACAAGATCGCTAGATCGCCCACGCCCGCTTTGCGCCAGCGGTCGGCGCCGCTCGCCCGCGCCATGCGCTCGAGCGTCGCGTCGTCGATGCCGACCGAGATGCGCCCGGCCACCACCGCGATCGTCGCCGGCGTCGCGCCCGAGCGGCGCACCTCTTCCTCGAGCGCGCGCCCGATGTCGAGGTTCTCCGGCCACGGCAGCCCGTGCGCCACGATCGTCGACTCCAGCGCCACCACCGGCCTGCCGGCATCGAGCGCGGCGCGGATCTCCGGCGCGACCTCGAGCGGCGCCGCCATCAGTTGATCTCGCGCGGCGCCACCCGCGCGCGGATGCGCTCGAGCTCGGGCCGATGGATCTGATAGCGCGTGCTGCAATAGTTGCAGACCACCTCGGCCGGCTTGTCCTCCGCGATCATCTCGTCGAGATCGACGGTGCCGAGGAGCGCCAGCATCTCGCCGATGCGCTCGGGCGAGCAGCGGCAGACAAAGCGCACGCTGCGCTCGCCGCCGACGAACTCGAGCCCGACCGGCCACGCGCGCTCGGCGATGGTCTGCGCCGAGCCCACGCCCTCGCCGAGGAGCTGGGCGAGGAGGCCGGTGCGCAGCGCATGTTGCAGCTCGCGCACCACGTCGGGCTCGCCGCCCGGCATCGCCTGCACGAGCACGCCCGCCGCCGCCACGACCGCGCCGTCGCCGCCGACGAGCACCTCGCAGCCGAGCGCCGACGGCACCTGCTCGGAGGTCCGCAAGTAGGCCTCGATGTCCTCG
>DASXOU010000166.1:0-2890 GCA_036494045.1 Polyangia bacterium
CGCCGACCTGCACCGGCAGCAGTAACTCGCAGTGCGCGAGCTGCACCGCGGGGCACTACCTCGTCGACGGCATCGAGGATTCGTGCCCGAGCTGCACCCCGGTTCCCAACTGCGCCACCGCGCCGACGTGCACCAACGCCACCGATCAAACCTGCGCGACCTGCGCGCCGACCTACTATTCGAACGGCGGCGCGTGCGTCGCCTGCTCGACGACATGCCCGAGCGGCGATTACATCGCCACGGCGTGCAGCGCCGGCGCCGACCGCGTCTGCGGCGCGTGCACCGCTGTAGCCGGCTGCGTCGCCGGCGACGTCACCTGCACCAGCGCGGCCGACTCGCAATGCGCCGCCTGCGTGTCGGGAACCTATCTCGTCAACGGAACCGCCGACAGCTGCGCGACCTGCATGCCGATCACCGGCTGCACCTCGGCGGTGACCTGCACCACCGCTACCGATTCGCAGTGCTCGTCGTGCGGCGCCGGCTACTACTTGAGCGGCGGCACCTGCGTCGCGTGCTCGGGCGCGTGTCCGGCCGGGCAGTATCAATCGAGCGGCTGCATGGCTACGAGCGATCGCGTCTGCATGGCGTGCGACGCCGCCTGCGCGACCTGCAGCGGAGACGCCACGACCTGCACGAGCTGCCCGACGGGCTCCTACTTGGGCGGCACGAGCTGCGTCGCGTGCACGACGTGCGATCCGGGCCAACGCGTTGCCACCGCCTGCGGCGCCGCAACCGACACCGTCTGCGCCACGTGCGTCGCGGGCACCTATTCGTCGACGTCCAACGCCGCCATGTGCACGGCGTGCGCCGCCGGAACCTTCGCCGCCAACGCCGGCTCGTCGAGCTGCGCGATGTGCGACCCGGGCACGTCGTCGCCGGCCGGATCGTCGTCGTGCTCGGCGTGCATGGCGGGCAGCGCGTCGGACAGCGGCGCCGTCTGCATGAGCTGCGCGGCGGGCACGTACGCGCCGACCTCGGGGGCGACGAGCTGTCAGCCGTGCAGCGCCGGCAGCGCGTCGGCTGGCGGTCAAGCGATGTGCACCGCCTGCGAGCCCGGAACCTTCTCGAGCGCGCCGACCGCGACCAGCTGCATGGCGTGCCCCGCCGGCAGCTTTGCATCGGGCGCGGGCGCGACCTCCTGCACGCCGTGCGCCGCCGGCTCGGCCGCCGTCGCCGGCTCGGCGAGCTGCAGCGCGTGCGCCGACGGCACCTTCTCGCTCGGCGGCGCCGCCAGCTGCGACGCGTGCGGCAGCTGCGACGACGACGATCCCTGCACCGCCGACGCCTGCGATCCCACGCTCGGCTGCACGCACACGCCGAGCTGCACGCCCGACATGGCCGTCGCCGGCGGCCCGTCGGGATCTCACGGTGGTTGCAGCATCGGCGGCGGCGCCGACCAGGGCTTCGCCGGAGTCTGCCTCCTCTTCGCTGCGCTCCTCTTCCTCGTGCGGCGACGCCGATCGATCCGATAACGCGTTCGCAAGAACACCACAGACGCGCATCTCGGGCGACGCCGGCCAGCGCCGAGCTCGAGCTCACAGTCTCGAAACGTCACCGTCGTCAGCGCGACGGCGGCGCATCATCGAATCAATTGCAGGGGTCGACGAACGACAACGCGTACTGTGGCTCATTCATGCTCGGGTTGTAGTCATATCCAAAGTGCGGCTGACCGGCAGGGTCCAGCATGAGCTGGATGTCCTCGTTAGAGCCGAGGTTTACCGGATTCCAGGTCACGAGGTCCGGGGGAGCCGTCCACGTCGTCGCGCCACCGGCGTTCGTGACATACGCGAACGACCCGCTCAGCAAGACGAGGTGCGCGCCGCCATTGGCGTCGATCTGCGCTTCATACACGGTCTGGTACTTGCTCGCGATGCCGAGGTCCACGTCGACCATTCCCTGCGCGCCCTCGTGCCTGTCGTGAATCGTGACGGTGTCCTCGTTCCAATTGAAGATGTGCGCCGCGTTTGCCGAATCGATCGCGAGCGCGGCGTCGCGGTTGTTGAAGCCTGGAAGGTTGGTGAAGGCCCACTGTCCGCTGGCGTTCGTCGCATACGCGTTGCCGTCGCCGAACGACATATAGGTCAGGTGCGTATTGCCGTTACGGTCGATACGGACCTGCTGAATGCTGAGGCCTCGCAGCTTGGGTTGGAAATCGCTTTGCTCCGTCACGTTCCAGCTGCCGCCGCTGTTGCTCGCGAGGAGCAGATCGCCGCCGAGATAGATGAGCACGTGCGCGCTTCCGCCGTCGTCGAATCCCGCGTAGAGCCCGGCGACTCCTTCGCCGGCAGGGCCGGTCCAGACCGGCGTCGGGTCCACCTGCCAGCCGCCTTGGACGAAGCGTGCTTGCAGGACCGTTCTGCCGGCGCTGACGTCCGCCGACGCGAAGAAGATTGTCGGCGTGTTGTTCGCGTCCTCCAGGAACGCGAAGCCGCTCCCGCTCTGCATCCACGCCACCGAGACCGGCGTGAGCGTGCTCGAGTCGGCCACGCGAAGGCCGCTATAGGTGGTGCCGCTCGGATCCTGATAATCGAGCTCGTAGGCGACCCGTCCGATGCCGTCGCTGCCGCGCGTGAACCTCGCGAGGCTGCCCAGGCGCGAGACGGTCGCAGCCGAGAAACCCTGCACGCAACCGGACGGCGTCGCCGGCGCCTCGCCGTCGGCGGCGTCGAGGACCGAGAGGTTGGGCAGCGTCTTTGGCGTCGTCGCGGAAGAGCCGCCGCAGCCGGCGCCCAAAACCGCCACGAGCATCCAAGCGTTGCGAGACCCGAGCCGATTCAATGTGCGGAACGTCATGCTCACTCCTGCAAAACGGCCGCAACGCGCGGCCTTTCCCCCCTGACGGGGCCTGGCGACGTTTGTTGCACGAAATCGTCAAACGCTTGCTCTCGCG
>DASXOU010000167.1:0-8961 GCA_036494045.1 Polyangia bacterium
GCACGTTCGAGTTCAAGCGCGTGGCCTACGACATCGACTCGGCGGCGCAGAAGATCTTCGGCGCCAAGCTCGAGCGCAACTTCGGCAACCGGCTCTTCATCGGCGTCTAGGGCTGCGGCCTCGCCTGCGCTCGCGTCGCGCGCTCGGCGGAGAAAGGTGCCGAATCAAGTTGCCGGTTCGAGATACTCCGCTTCGACGCGCAGATCGTTGAGGTAGCCGCCGAAACGCGCGTCGATCTCGTTGGTGACGTCGAGCACGTAGAGGTCGCCGGGCGCGAGGTCGTCGATGCGGAACGTCTTGCCGATGCAGTGATCGATCACCTGCTGCGTGCGCAGTGGCATCTCATCCGCCCACGCGGGCCGGCGCGCGAGTCGCACCCGATCGCCGACAGCGAAGCGCATCATGGCGCCGGGCGCTGGCCGACCATGATGCGGTGGCCGTCGACGGTGCGCAGGCCGAATTCGCGTAAGCCCCACGGCTCGTCGCGCGGCGGCTTCACGATTTCGGCGCGGCCGTCGACGCGCGCGAAGAAGGCGTCCACGTCGTCGACGACGAGGTAGGCGAAGTAGGAATGGTCGCCGAGCTCGCGCGGCGGCAGCGCGTCGCGGCACTCGCCGGCCATGATGCGGCAGGCGCCGGCGACGTAGAGCCGCCAGCCGCCGTCGCCGATTTCGCGGATCTCGAAGCCGAGCACGTCGCGATAGAAGCCGAGCGAGCGCGCCAGGTCGGGGACGGCGATGACGTGCAGGGCCTCGGTGATCATCGCGCGATTCTATCAGCGGCGCGAGAGCTTGACCGGCGTCGCCGCCGGCACGGGCGGCGCCGGGATCACCACGTGCTCCGACGGCATGCGCGCCGCCAGCGCGCGATAACGCTTCTGCCAGAACGCGTCCATCCCGCGCCGCGGCGCCGGCAAGAGCGCCGCCAGCTGCGCCGCCTCGTCGGGCGACAGCTCGTCGGGGAGCTTGCCGAAGTAGCGCTCGGCGCCATCCTGGATTCCGTAGACGCCCGGTCCGAGCTCGACGAGGTTCAAGTACAGCTCGAGGATGCGCCGCTTTCCCAGCACCGCCTCCAGCCGCCAGGTGAGCACCGCCTCCTCGAGCTTGCGCCCGACGGTGCGCTCGCCGTCGAGCCAGAGGTTCTTGGCCACCTGCTGCGTGATGGTCGACGCGCCGCGATCGAAGCGTCCGGCGTCGAGATCGGCGGCGAGCGCGTGGCCGATGCGATCGACGTCGAACCCGTGGTGCAAGAAGAAGCGGCCGTCCTCGGCAACGAGGAAGGCGCGCACCACCGTCGGTGGCAAGGAATCGAGCGCGCGCCACGACGGGCTCTTCGGCGACAGCGGCAGCGGCCGTCCCTCGACGACGTGGCCGACCAGCGCCGGCGCATCGGCGCGCAGCAGCGACGCCACGTCGGCCAGCGGCGCGTCGGCGCGCGCGCGGCAGCCGTTGTCGCCGCTGATGTCGAGCGCGAGCGCCCCCGAGTCGTCGCCGTCGCCCGAGAGCTGCACGCGCCCGGCGATCTCGCCGTCGAGCTCGAGCCCGTCGAGGTGCGGCACGAGCGCGTGCGGCAGCGACGACAACAGATCCACGCAGGCGATCTTGGGCAGCGACGCGGTCACGTCGAAGGCGCCGCCCGGCGCCGCGCTGCCATCGAAGACGACGCGCATCTTGCCGACGCGCACGCCGAGCCCGCGCGCGATCGCCGCGCCGCCGGCCCAGCCGATCTCGCCGTCGATGCGGGCGGCGAGGCCGCCGACCGCGCGTGCCGCCACCATCGGAGAATCGATGGTCACGCCGTCGACGTCGACGCGCACCGTCGCGCGCGCGCCCGCCGCGTCAGCGCCGAAGGTGATCGTGCCGGTCGCCGTCGCGGCCGCGCCGAGTGGCAGCCCGCGCGCAGCCGCCCACTCGCCTAGCGCCAGCTTGTCGAGGCGCGCCTGTCCGTCGGCGCCGTCGTGATCGAGGCGCGCGGTCGCGCTGACGCCGGGCCGGGCCGCGCGCACCAGCCAGCTGCCCTCGGGCGCGCGCGTCGCCGCGCCGGCGAGCTCGCCGACGCCGCCGAGCCGGGCGCCGGCGAACGCCAGCCGCTTGAGCGCACCGCCCTCGGTCTCGATGCCGATCTCGTCGATCGACAGCCCCAGGCCGCCGAGCCAATGCTCGGGCGGCAGCGTCGCGGTCACGTGCCTGAGCGCCACGCGCGCGTGCCCGTGCGCGCTGGCCGCTTCGATCTCGCCGACGGTGGCTGCCTCGGTCACGAGGCGCTCGGCCTTGACCCGCGCGATCCGCCGCGCGCCGCCGAGCGCCGCCCAAGGGTCGACGTCGACGGTGATGCGCGCCGCCGCCCACTCGCCGGTGGCCACGTCGCGCGCTTCGAGCCGCAGCGGCCAGCCGAGGCGCGCGCTGCCCACCGACACCGCCGCCTCGTCGACGCCGCCGGCGCGCGCCAACGCCGCGCGCAACGCCGGCCCGAGCGGCGGATGGATCCACTGCCAGTACGACACGCCCCACGCGCCCCCGCCCGCCGCGGCGAGCATCACGAGGGCGAGCTTGGCGCGCGTTCGCATTCCTAGTGTGGCTCCGTCGGTTGCGCCCGTCGATCGGGCCCCGCGTAATGCCGCTCGTCGAGTCGAAGGCGCCGCGTCCCCGAGGGGCGGCGCGCCGTGTGCAGCCGCGCCTCCTGCAAGACCGCCTCGCACAGCTCCTCGAACGACAGCCCGGCCGCGTGCGCGATCTTCGGCGTCAGCGAGCTCGGCGCCAGCGACGGCAGCGTGTCGACCTCGAGCACGTGCTCGTTGCCGCGCTCCGAGACCACGATGTCGACCTCGCACAGCCCGGTGCACTCGAGCGCCCGCGAGGCGCGCATCGCCAGCGTCAGCGCGCCGCGCAGCCGCTCGGGCGACAAGCGCGGCGGCACGTACAGCGGCATCGCCGCCTGGTGGCGCGCGCTGTAGTCGTAGAGGCGCCCGGCGCGATCGATCTCGACGGCGCCGAGCGGCCGTCCGCCGAGCACGGCCACGTGCACCTCGGTGCCTTCGATGTAGCGCTCGACCAACACGTGGTCGTCGAAGCGCAGCGCCTCGTCGATGCCGAGCTCGAGCTCGTCGACCTCCTCGACGCGGCGCACGCCCAGCGACGATCCTTCGGCGCGCGGCTTGACCACCGACGGGAAACCGAACGATCCGTGCTGATCGCCGGCGGCGCCCTCGCCGCGCACGTGTACGTAATAGGGCGGCGTCGAGAGGTTGTGCAGGCGGAACAGCTCTTTTGCCTTCAGCTTGTCCATCGCCAGCGCCGAGGACAGCACCGACGAGCCGGTATAGGGAATTCCGAACAGCTCGAGGAGCCCCTGCACGCAGCCGTCCTCGCCGTAGCGCCCATGCAGCGCCAGGAACGCGACGTCGATGCGCTCGGCGCGCAACACCAGATCGAGGTCGGCGTCGACGTAGACCTTGATCGCCTCGAAGCCGCGCTCGCAGAGCGCCGCGTGCACCGCTTCGCCCGTCCGCAGCGACTGATCGCGCTCGCTCGACAGGCCACCCATCAACACTCCGATTCGACGTCCGCGCATGCGTGGCTTCATCTCAAGCTCCGTGCCCGTGGCGAGGGCCGCGCGCCCAGCCGGGGTCGGCGGGGCGGTGTCGCGGCAGACACGCTCGATGTGTCATCTCTTCTGGGTACAAGCGCCCGTCGACACGAGCAACTTTTTAGGCTAACGATCCGCATCCATGACTTTTGTCGAAGCCGCCATCGAGATCCTCAAGCGCGAGGGCAAGCCGCTGCCTTCCCGCCGCCTCGCCGAGCTCGCGGTCAAGTTCAACCTGTTGTCCGTCGTCGGGCGCGATCCCGAGTCGACGATGCAGGAGCGCCTCGAAGACGCGCTCGACCGGCAGGGGCGCCATCCTGACCTGGTGAAGCTGCAGGGCGACACGTTCGGGCTGCATGCCTATCCGCCGTGGCCCTATCCGGCCAACGGCGCGCCGTCGAACGGCACGCCGGCAGCGAAGGCGGAGGAGGGCGGCGGCGAGCCGAAGAAGGGTCGTCGTCGGCGCCGGCGCGGGCGTCGCGGCGAGGACGGGCCGGGCGCCGACGAGACGGTCGGAGCCGCAGCCGACGAGGCCGACGCGGAAGGCGGCGACGGCGAAGCGGCCGCGGACGAAGCAGGCGCCGAGGCAGGCGCAGGCGAAGTGGAGACGGGCGAAGGCGGCGCCGCCAAAACAGCGCCGGCGGGTGAAGCCGGCGCACCGACGGGCGAGAAGCGCCGTCGCCGCCGTCGCGGTGGACGCGGACGTCGCCGTCGCGAAGGCGGGCCCGACGCGACGCCGGCCGATGCCGCCGCCGGCGGTGCCGACGAAGCGGACGAAGGCGACGACGCCGACGAGCCGACCGGCGCCGAGGCGAGCGCGGCGCCCGAAGGCGAGCCGCTGCCGCCGATCCCCGACGAGCTGCCGCCCGAAGCCGCCGCCGCCGGCACCCCGAGCGACGATGGCGAGCTCCTCGACGAATCGGCCGCCGGCGACGAGGAAGTCGACGAGATCGACGAGCACACCGGCCCGCTGCTGGCGCCCGCGCTCGGCGCCGAGGACGTCACGCGCACCGAGGACGATCGCGTCGTCCGCCCCGAGATCCTGGGCAGCCGCGACGATCGTCGCCACCGCGATCGCCACAAGGATCGCGGCGGCCGCGATCGCCACAAGGATCGCGGCGAGCGCAAGCCGCACGAGGCCAAGCCGCACGAGCGCGCGCACGACAAGCCGCACCACGAGCGGCCGCAGGACAAGCCGCACGATCGCCCGCACGATCGTCCGCATGAGCGCGCCCACGAGCCGCGTCCGTCGTCGGCGCCACCCGAGCCGCGCGGCAGCGGCTTCATCGACACGCTGATCGACATCCTACGCGGCGCCGACGGCCGCCCGATGCACGTGCGCCAGCTCGCCGAAGCCGCCGCCAAGCGCCGCGCCGACGACAAGACCCAACCGGCCGATCTGGTGCGCCTGGTCCGCGCCACGCTCGTCCGCGAGCAGCGCGACCGCGACAGCGACGGCCTGCGCCCGCGCGTGCGCAGCATCGGCGGCGGCAACGGGGTCACGCCCGATCGCAAGCTCGACCCCGAGCTCATGCAGGCCGAGCGCGAATTCTCCGCCGCCGCCGCGCGCCTGCGCGACGCCACCCGCGCCGCCGTGCGCCGTCGCCTCGGCCGCATGTCGCCGCCCGCGTTCGACACGCTCGGCCGCACCCTCGCCGACAAGCTCGGCGTCACCGGGCTCGAGCTCGTCCGTCGCGGCGAAGGCGTGACCTACTGGGGCGGCACGCGCGCCGCCGGCGTCGGGACGATGCGCACGCTCGTCGCCTTCCGCGCCGGCGAGGGCGAGATCAGCCGTCGCGCCGTCGGCGAATTGCGCGCCGGCCTGGCCGCCAAGGGCTACGACGAGGGCCTGCTCGTCGCCGCTGGACGTCCCAACGGCGAGGCGCTCACCGAGCTCAAGCAGGGCGGCGGCGTCAGCCTCTACGACGGCGCCGCGCTGGCCGCGCTGGTCATCAAGCACGGCCTCGGCGTGCGCCGCGCGTCGATGCCCGTCGACTACCTCGACGTCGAGCTCTTCGGCGAGCTGCAAGAGGGCTGACGAGTTGCAGTGGCAGTGGCTCGGACGCGTTGATTATCTCGACGCGGTACACCGCATGGAATCCTTGCGCGCGCGCATCCTCGACGGCGATGACGCCGCCGAGACGCTGCTCCTCATCGAGCACGCGCCGGTGATCACGCTCGGCCGCCGCGCCGACGCCGCCCACGTGCTCGCGTCCAAGGACGCGCTCGCCGCCCGCGGCGTCACCGTCGCCGAGGCGTCGCGCGGCGGCGATGTCACCTACCACGGCCCCGGCCAGCTCGTCGCCTATCCGGTGATGCGGCTGCGCACCGGCGTCGTCGATCACGTGTGTCGCCTGGCCAAGGCCGCCATCGCCGTCGCCGCGCGCTTCGGCATCGACGACGCCGTCTTCGATCGCGCGCGCCCCGGCGTCTGGGTGCGCGGGCAAAAGCTCGCCGCGGTCGGCGTTCACGTGCATCGCCGCGTCGCCATCCACGGCCTGGCGCTCAACGTCACCACGCCGCTCGACGCTTTCGAGCTGATCGTCCCGTGCGGCCTGCGCGACGTGCGCGTGACGTCGATCGCGGCCTTGTCGGGCCAATCGCCCGCGCTCGCCGACGTGGCCGCCGCCTTCGCCGCCGCGTTTGCCGGGCCGACCCCGTTGCAAATGAGCTGCTCGTCCGTAGAATAGCCGCCAGTGCGTTCGGGACATTCGCGACGGCTGCGCGTCCTGGTCGTGCACAACCGCGACTTCACCGCCGCCGACGATCCTGAGTTTGCCTCGCGCGCCGACGTCGAGAACGCGGCGCGCGACATCGCCGGCGCGCTGGCCGCGCGCGGCCACACCGTCGAGACGCTGCCGATTCCGCCCGATCCGTTGGCCGCCGTCGGCGTCGCCGCCGAGATCGCCGCGCGCGCGCCCGACCTCGTCTTCAACTTGTGCGAGTCGCTCGGTGGCGATGCGCGCCACGAAGCGGTGCTGCCTTCGTTGTTCGAGCTCGTCGGCGTGCGCTACACGGGCTCGGGCCCGCTGGCGCTCGCCACCGCGCTGCGAAAAGATCGCGCCAAGGCGCTGCTCCACGCGAACGGCGTGCCGACGCCGGCGGCGGCCGTCAGCGTCGACGGCACGCTGCCGCGCGAGCTGCCGCCGCTGCCCTGCATCGTCAAGCCGGCGCGCGAAGACGCGTCGACGGGAATCTCGCTGAAGTCGGTGGTGCGCACGGCGCGCGAGCTCGCCGCCCGCGTCGCCGACGTGCACGCGCGCTATCGCCAGCCGATCCTGATCGAGCAGTTCATCGCCGGCCGCGAGCTCTACGTCTCGCTCCTCGGCAACGGCGACACGCTGGCCGCGCTGCCGATGCACGAGGTCGACTTCTCGGCCATGCCCGCCGGCGCGCCGCACATCGTCACCTACGACGGCAAGTGGGATCCTTCGTCGCAGGAGTACAAAGGTACACGTTCGGTGCGCGCCGAGGTCACGCCCGAAGTCCAAGCGCGCTGCGCCGCCGCCGCGCGCGCCGCCTTCTTCGCGCTCGAGCTCTCCGACTACGCGCGTGTCGACCTGCGCCTCGCCGACGACGGCACGCCGTTCGTCATCGACGTCAATCCCAACTGCGATCTCTCCGACGGCGCCGGCGTCTGCCGCGCGGCCTCGTTCGGCGGGATCGCCTATCCCGATCTGATCGATCGCGTCGTCGCCGCGGCGACGGCGCGCCACGAAAAAGCGAGCAAACATGTCGTCCGAGACCGTGCTGCAACGAACCCAGCCGCAAGCCGTGCCGCTGCCTCTTCCGCCCGCGATTCGTCCGCTGCAGCTGCGCGATCGCGCGCCGCTGCATCAGCTCCTGACGAAGGACGGGCTGTTCACGCGCGAGGAGGTCTCGGTCGCGCTCGAGCTCCTCGACGGCGCGCTCGCTGAGCCGGGCGGCGAGTACCGCGTCCTCGTCGCCGAGCTCGACGGCGCGCTCGCCGGCTACGTCTGCTACGGCCCGACGCCGATGACCGACGGCACCTGGGATCTCTATTGGATCGTGACCCATCCGTCGGCGCGCAAGTCGGGCGTGGCGCGCGCGCTCATCGGCCGCATGGAAGCGGAGTTGCGCGTCGTCGGTGCCCGCCTCATCCGCGTCGAGACCTCGCGCCTCGACGGCTACGGCGCCGCGCGCGCCTTCTACGAGCGGCTCGGCTATCCCTTGGCGGCCGTCATCCCCGACTTCTATCGCGCCGGCGACGATCTCCTCGTCATCTGTAAGCGCCTCTGACAAACTGATCGCGTGAGCCGCGTCGCCATCGTCGTGATCGCGCTCGGCGCGTTCGGCTGCAAGCGCACGCCGGCCGCGCCGCCGCCGCCCGAGATCGCCGAAGTGCGCGTGGTCTACAAAGGCGCCGACGTCGCGGGCGCGCCCAAGCTCGACCTGGCCGCGCTCACCGCCGCCGCGCGCAGCGCCATCGCGACCTCGAGCGGCGTGCCCGTGCGCGAAGACGGCGGCGTCGACTCCACGCGCCCGCATCGCTATCGGCTGCGCGTCGAGCTCGAGATCGGCGCCGCCGAAGACGCGGCCGCGCACAAGGGCAACCTGCGCGCGCTCGTCGAGGCCAAGCTCTCGCCCATCGGCGGCGATCCGAGCGCGCTGTCGTTCGAGCAGTCGGCGCTGGCCGAGCACGCCTACACGCCGGGCAAGCCGGGCGAGCCGGCCTGGCAGGCGCACGCCGAGCACGCCATCCGCGACTGCGTCGGCTCGGTCGGCGCGCGCGTCAAGCTCGCCGGCGGCGACGCGGCCGCGATCATCGCCGCCATCGACGGCGCCGACGACGATCTGCGCGACGAAGCGATGCTGCTTGCCGGCGAGCGCAAGGAAACGCGCGCGGTGCCGCCGCTCATCAAGCGCCTCAAGAGCGACGATCCCGCGGTCCGCGATCGCGCCATCGGTGCGCTCGCCGCCATCGGCGACGCGCGCGCGGTCCGTCCGCTCACCGAGGTCGCCAAGTTCAACGACCTCTCCGATCTACCGAAGGTGCTCGACGCGCTCGCTACCATCGGCGGGCCCGAAGCGCGCTCGTATCTCGAGTTCGTCGCCAGCGGCCACGAAAGCCCCGAGATGCGCGATCTGGCCAAGGAGGCGCTCACGCACCTCGATCGGCGACAAGCGGCGAAGAGCCGCGACATGTCCCACTGACACCGGCATCGCAAACTCTTCACAGATGATCGTGCGCCCGGTTGCTCTACAATTCGTTCCATGGTCACGGAGGATTTGCACATCGGTCGCCACCCGCTGCCAGCGACGGAGCATCCGCCCTGGATGTCCGCGATGATCGCCGCGCTTGCCGAGCCGTGGCAGCGCGCCGCCTGGCCGCGCCTATTCGCCGAGACCGCCGAG
>DASXOU010000168.1:0-9228 GCA_036494045.1 Polyangia bacterium
GACGGCAAAGGAGCCGCGCAGCAAACCGCAGATCGAGACCGTCGTCGTGCATACGACGCGCGAGAGGAAGCGGCAGGCTTCTGGTGGCGGCTTGGCCGAAAGGGCGGGTAGCACGCTCGTGCCCGTGCTCGGCGGGCTCGCGGGCGGTACCGCCGCAGTCATCGCCACGCAGAGGCTTCACGCCAACCCGAGCCTCATCGCGGCGGGCGCCGCAGCGGCGGGCCTGGCGGCGATGACGCTCGGCAAACAGCCGTGGCTTCGTCAGGCAGGTGCCGGCGCGGTCGTCGGCGCGGCGGTGGTCGGCACGGTGCCGCACATCGTGAGCGCGTTCAGCAAGCACGCGCCGCACCACGAGGCTCAGACAACGGGCAGGCCGCAGCCGAGCAACGCGGAGCAGCGTGCCGCCGAAGGCGACGGCTTCATCACGCGTCAGGAGCTCAACGACGCGCTCGGCAAGCTCGCCGACAGCAACAAGGAGACGCAGAAGCAGCAGACCTGCGATCTTCTGACGGCCTTGCGCTCGGAGATTCGGCAGGTGATCGCGGAGGGTCCGAACGGTACGGGTCTGCCGGCCGGGGAATCGTCGCCCGCGTTGCCGTCGAAGGCCGGCGGCGCACCGCAGTACACGTCGCCGTTGCGGCCGACGCGTGACGCGAACGGCGAGGAGGACTACGTCCGGAACGCGTACGGCGACGACATCCGCGACGCGGAGGCGGATGATTACACGCGCAACGCCTACGGCGACGACATCCGCGACGCCGACGCGGACGATTACGCACGCAATGCGTACGGCGACGACATCCGCGACGCAGGCGAGTACGACGAGCGCGACGCCGACGGCGACGAGCGAGATGCGTCCTCTTACGACGAACGCGACGCCGACTCATATGAGCGCGACGCGCCCGCGTACGACGAGCGCGACGCCGACGGCGACCAGGCCGCCGCGTGAAGTGCGCAGCGTCGTCGGTGACGGCGCTGCGTTGAACTGCGAGCCGCGTTAGCAGCTCGCGCATGTGCGCGTCGCAGTCAGCGATACGCATCTTGGACGGGCGACGTGCGCCCGTCGATCTCATGGAGGAGCGAAATGGCGACCCCGCATTTCAACTATTACCCGCCGTCGGGCAGCGTGCAGGACACGAACGAGCCCAAAGCGTATTGGAACGGCAAGGAGTGGCGGCACAACAACAAGAAGTACACCGTGCCGTCGGGCCACCATCTCGTCGGACGCGCCGGCACGCAGATGGATGGATGGTTCTACGATTGGCATCAGCGCGCGTGGATGGAGCCCGACCGCGGCGCAACGACGAGCGCGGTCGCTCGACCGCAGACGACGCGACCGGCGCCGCGTCCGGCGCCGGCGCAGCCCGCGCCCGTTGCCGCTCAACCCGCAAAGCCGGCACAGCCGGAGAAGGAGCATTCCGTGGACAAGTGCGCGTCGAAGGACAAGGAGCACACCAACGTGCTCGAGTATCTGATGAAGCATCCGATCGCCCCGCTCGCCGGCGCGGTCGTGCTCCTCGGCTCGATGATGGCGGATGAGCCCACGCCGCCGCAGATTCCCGACGGTCTGCCCGAGCCGGTGCAGAAGCAGTGGCTCATGGTCTACAACCAGAACCAGCAGCGCTTTCAGCGGCGTATGCAGATCTGGGACACCGTCGGCAAGGCGCTCATCGGCTACAGCGACACCAATTCGATCTTGGCGGCGCTTCCGGCGCGCAAGGTCGGCTAAGCCAATGCGCGGCCGCCGGCCCGTGATCGTTGAGACGACGCGCGGCCGGCACCGCGCGCGTCGAGTGCGAGCCTAGCGCCTTCGGCTGCGCCTCTCTTCCCCGCAACCAGAAACGCGCTCTCACGTCGCTTGCATGACGCGGGCGACGTGAGCGCGCACAAGGAGAAACACACATGGGTGTTTTCGATTTCTTTGGCACGAACGATCTGCCGTATCCGACGGTGCCGACGGGCGACGGCCCGGCGCGACCGTGCGGTGATGCGCCATACCAGCCGCCGGCTCAGGATGGCATCTTCAACCAGGTGTTTGCGCCGACGGAGCTTCCCTATCCGCTACCCTCCTGCGGAACCGGCGTTGTCGGGGCTCCGATCGTCGGCAGCCCGTCAGGCGCCGCCGCTGCGCTTGCGGCGGCGTGCGCCACGCTGGCGGCAGGCGCGAGCGCGCCCGCCGCGCCGGTCGCTCCGTCAGCGCCGGCCGCCCCGAACGCGCCGCCGACTCCGACTGCGCAGGTTATGTCGGGCACTCCGGTCGTGGCGAGCGCGCCGCCCGCGTCGTCGACGGCGCCTGCGTCGAGCGCGCCGGCTGCAACGCCGTCGCCCGTCACCGTCGTGATCAACGTCCCGAGCGCGCCGGCTGTCTCGGGTGCACCGGGCGCGTCTTCGGAGTCGTCCAGCAACGCGACGACGCCGGCCACTTCGATGGCGGCTTCGTCCGCGTCGGCGTCAGCGGATCTGGCGGCAGCTTCGCGGACGGTCGCGGCTCCGCTCGCGGTGGTTCCGTCGCCGGCTCCGGCGTCCACGGACTCCTTGGATGATGACGTGCTGGCACAGCAGCCCGTCATCTTGTCGGCGGTCAGCCACAACCCGCGATTCCGTGCACAGCATTCGCCGGCTCAGGATTCGTTGATCGAGGAGATGATCGACGAGACGCTGAACGCGCGGATGATCACGAAGTCGTCGGCGGCGCTCGCCTTCGTCGTGCCGGCCGGCTGCGATTCCGTCGAGTTTTCGTACGGCGGAATCGAGCTCGACGAGCACGGCAAGGATGGCGACCTCGATCTCGTCGTCACGGTCGGCGCCGCCGAGATCCAGGGTGACGCGGTCGATCCGACCGCGTTGGTTCCGGGGAGCGCGCTCATGGTCACGATTCCGTGGCGCGCGGCTTCGTTCGTCCAACTGCCGGCGAATCACTTGTGCGTGGCAGTCTATGCCAAGTTCTTCAGCTCGGCCGGGTCGATCCAGCCGCTGTCCGCAGCGTCGTAATTCATAGCGTCGTCGCCGGCCCGCGCAGCATCGGCGGGCCGGCGGCGACGCGCCTTCCACACCGCACGAAAGGAGCACCCCATGCCGAGCGTCGAACAGCGCTATCGGGCGGCGACGGCGTACGTGCACAGAGCCGTCACCGTCGTCGAGGATCGAAGCTTCGGCTACGTGATCGATCCCATCACTGGCCTCGTCGAGTGGTACGCAGGACGCACCAAGACAGATGTTCCGCGCGCCGAGTTGGCGCGCATCGAAGCGCGGTGGTTGCGGGCGACGCGCGACGGCGAGCGCGCGCAGATTGCACGTGATGCCGAGCTGCTCGCGGATCGTGTCGAGGAGAACCTTCCCGGTGCACCACAGAATCGCGAGCGCACGAACCTGTACGCAGGCGAGCGCGCGACCGCGACGCCATCGACGACATACTTCGGCGAGATCGCGAACCGCTCGACCGAACTCTGGCAGGGCTTGAAGGACGCAGCCGAGCGCGCCGCCGAAGAGGCGTCCATCGTCGAGAAGACACTACTCGTCGGTGGCGGGCTCTGGCTCGGATGGAAGGTGTTTGATCATTTCCGCGAGCGTGCGCGTGAGACCCAGCGCAGCGCGGATGGTCGACTGCAACGCCATCTGAACGCGAACCTCGCACGGGCGGCGTCGCGTCGCGCCAGTCGATGAGGCGCGAGTCGCTGATCGCTTTGGCGATTGGCGCTGTCGGTGCGGTTTGGCTTCTTCGTCGGCGCGGCGCTCGCATGGCTCCACTTGGCTCGCCCGTCGAGGTGAGCGGTGCGCCGACAGTGACACCACACGGACAATACGGCGCACCACGCGCCGGACCACCGCGACACGCGCACCAGGGGATTGACCTCGCGGCGCCGGCCGATTCGCGCGTGCTCGCCGTGGGCGACGGCGTAATCGTTCCGGCGCGTCCAGGGCTCGGAAAGATCGTGCGCAAGTTGCGTCTCGACGTGCCCGCCGCCTGGGACGCTTCGGGACAGCCGGTCGACACGATCGTGTACGCGGATCTCGGAGCGCCGCTTGTCCGTCCCGGCGATCACGTTCGCAGAGGCGATCCGATTGCCCTCGTCGGTGAAGGCGGCTTCGTCCATTTCGCCGTGAAGCAGAAGCGGCCAAGCGGCGAAGCATTCCTTGATCCGCACATGGCTGGCTTCGTCTATCGCTCGTCGCAACGCCCCGTCGTCTAGCTCGCCGTTTTCGTCACCACCCAGGAGCAGTCATGACCATTAGCAGCAGCAAGCCCGCGCCGGCTGCGCAGGGCTCCGTCGACTGGCGTCGTGTCGTCAGCACCGCGTGCCTCAAATGCGATTGGACGTCCGTCGCCCGCATCGCGCTCGGCTCTACGGAGCTGGCGGCGATGGTCGGCGAAGCGCTCCGTGTGATCGGGCGCTCGATCGAAGCCGATATCGCGCGCACGGAGGCGGAAGGATCGCCGCCGCCATCGCCCCCGCCGCCCATCGAGCCGATCCCGATCAGCGATGACGCGGACAGTGCCGACGCGCCGCGCGTCGAGTCGGCGAAGCCCGAACCGCCGCCGCCCGTCATCGACGACGCGACCGCGAGCGCGGCGGCGGCTCTCGGCGTTTCCGTCGACGCCACCGCCGACGAGATTCGTGCGGCACTGCGCGCGCGCCTGTCTTCGTCTCGACTCCATCCCGATCAAGGTGGCGATGGTGAAGAAGCAAAGCGTCTCATCGCAGCCAAGAATCACTTGGTCGCCAGAGCACGCGCGGTGCGCCCATGAGCCTCTTAGGAGAGCTGGACGATGCCGAGTTGGTCATCGCCGATGAGGATCTCGGTGTCCTCTACGTTTGGTACGGCGACGCCGGTTTTCAGGTTCTCGACGAGAACGGCAAGGTCTTGGATGCGTTCTCGTCGAGCACCGCCTTCTCCCGAAAGCTCACCGTCCGCGAAGCGCGCGCCGTAATCAACGCCTACCGGCGCGACGCCGATGAGGACGGCCAGTGAAGCGCTCAACCAGAAACATCGGTTGGGCTGCCGCGTATGCCGAAGCGCAGGCACGCGCGCGCTTGCAGCACGAACGCGCCCTCAACTATGGCTGCGGTAGGGTGCAAACGCCGTTTACGCATGGAACCGTGCTCGGACCGCTCGGGCACGGCTTGCAGGTGCCGCCCGGAGAGCAATTATTGACTGCCCACTGCTCCAATATGGGTTGGAGCGCTTGGGCACCCTGCTGATTGACTGCCGTACCGCAACCAGCCGGTAGCCCGCAGTTTGTAAATGTGTACGTGCAATCCGCCGCTGTCGTGCACGATTGATTCGAACTAATGGCGTCCTCGGCTTGGTTGTAGATTCCGCCACAATTGCTTCCCTCGGCGGAGGTCGAACTACCAGCGCCGTTTCCGCCGCAGCCAACGACCACGAGAGCACCTAGGAGTACCGCTACGAACCGCATTGTCATTCCTCCGCCTCGCTTCGCGACGCAAGAACTGTTCCGAGGCAGACATCATGACTTCGAACTGCTACGTGTCAGAATTCTGAAGATCACGGCTCGACTGAGCTCACAAAACTGAGAGCCAAAGTTCCAGCTCTCGCCCGTCGTCAATTGGCAGATCGAATGCTACGCCGACAAAGAGGGCAGCGTCAACGCGCGATAAGACACATTGCCGCCACCACTGACCCGATCAAAGCACGCGATACAACCTGTTCCTTGACGGTGGCGGTTGACGTAACGAGAATACGGCTATGTGACCGCGGCGTTTTTCGCAGATATCACTATAGACCGGCGCGCCGGAGCTGTTCCTCAACGCGCGTGGGCAATCGCTGACGCGCTCCGGGTTCGAATACATCCTCCGGAAGCACGTCGAGCGCGCCCAGCAACGGACGCTCGCGCAGAAGCGAATCTCGCCGCACGTCCTCAGGCACACCTGCGCGATGCTGACGCTGCAGGCGACGCGCGACATTCGCAAGGTGTCGCTGTGGCTCGGCCACACCACGATCAGCTCGACAGAGGTCTACGCGCGCGCCGACCTGTCCGAGAAGTTCGAGACTGTCGACGCAATCATGCCGGCTTCGGTTCGACGTGGGCGCTTCCGCCCCTCGGACCAACTGCTGGCGCTTCTCAAATCACCCTTCGTTATGCCGAGTGCTTCGCGCTCGCCCCCGACGAAGAAATAGCTGCGTCGGGCACCGACTTTCCATAACCGAACGGTCCGCATAACAGGGCCGCTTCGATCCGCAGATCACGTACCCGACGCCGGAAAGGTCACGCCGATGAACACCGATTCGAAATTTACGATCTTGTCGACCCGCGCTCCGCTCATCGAAGTGGACGGTGACGGCCCCTACTACATGCTGCCGGCTGGTGTCGCAATCGCCGACGGCGCGCGCACAACCGTGCGGCTCGATCTCGCGGCAACATCCATCCGCAAGTTCCGCGTCGATGCGCCGCCGACGGTGAGCACTGCCGTCATGGTCGGCGATTCGCCGTTCGGCGCGTTTGCGCACATCCGTCGTTGCGTACAGCCCAAGCGGCCCAACAAGTGGCGGCGGCTGCTCGCCGCGCCGAGCTGGCCGCGCGTGACACGATTCCTTCAGCGCCACGGGCGCACGGCCCTCGCGCTCTGGTTTCTGTTTACCGATGACGTGGAAGCGTGCCGCTGGCAGAACCTCGAAAACGCCGGCACCGATCAAGTGCTGGCGCGCGGCGGTGACATTGTCGTCGTCTCGTTCATCAACGCGGAGAGCGACCATGCGTAACGATGAAGTCGCCAACGTGATCAGCCGCTGGCAGGCCGAGCGCCTCATCGCGGACGCGTGGCCGTATGAGCGCCGTCTCTGCTGTCCCGATGCGGTATTCGTTCACTGCGTTTGTCGCGTCTCCGTTCGGTGCCCGACGCATGGAACCATCTGCGTCGGGTCCCATGACTAGCGTTGCGCGCGTCCAGCGCCGCGGGCTGCGCGTGGAGGTTGGGACCTTCACGCAGGAGCAACTGGACGCGTGCGCCCGAGTCTTAGGCCGGCTTGCCGTCGAGAAAGCCCTTGATTTGGTGGCACTTGACAGGTCGGACCAGTTGTGGTCCGATGTAGGTAACCCACATAAAGAGGCCCCGGCCGGTGTGTCACCACCAACCGAGGCCAAGGAGCAGGTGATATGACCACCGCACTCCCGACGGGAACGCTAGAAGAGCGTTCGCAGTCCGTCAAGCTCGTCTCGTCCGAATCGAATCAAGCCCAGCCTCGCGCGGTCCGCGTCTACCTTCGCCAGAGCAAGGGACAAGACCAACAACGAGAGTCGGTGCCCACGCAGCGCGCGGAGTGCCAACGCCTCGCCCAAGCTCTTGGCGTGCGCACGGGCGAGTGGGAGCGCCGCAAGGAGTATACAGACATCGATCGCACGGGCGACGATGCCACACGCGAGGATCTTGCGCGGCTCCTCCGCGAAGCGCAGTCGGGCGATCTCGTGCTCGCTTGGAAGCAAGATCGCGTTGGTCGCGACATGATCGACTCCGCGGCGGCCATCCGCGAACTTGTGAAGTTCCGCGGCTGCATGCTCTACACGGTCGAGACCGGGACGATCCCGATCATGCTCGACTCCGCGGAAAAGACCGCGCTCGTCATGTTCCGCGGCATGGTCGCGCAGGGCGAGTTGGAGCGCATTCGCTCGCGCACGCGCGACGGCTTGCGGCAGCGCGCGCGCGATGGCTTCGCGACCGGAAGGGTTTGCTTTGGCTACCGCACGGTGCTCATCGATCCGACCGTGACCGAACGGAAGAAAAGCAAGAAGCGGATCGAGATCAACGATGCCGAGGCGACCGTGGTGCGGCGCATCTTCACGATGTACGCAGACGGACGGGGATACCGCGCGATTGCAAAGGCGCTCAACAAGGAGGGCGCGCCATCGCCACGGGGTCGGGGATGGTCGACCACGGCAGTGTGGGACATGCTGCGGGAGGAGCGCTACACCGGCAGGTGGACTTACGGCGAACGTCGGGTCACGGGTCGGCAGGGCAAAAAGGTGAACATGGCGCCCGCGCCGGAAAGCGACGTGATTCGCCTTGACCGTCCCGACCTCGCGATCATTCCGCCCGAGCTTTGGGCACGCGTGCAGGATGCGATGACCTCGCGAACGCGCGACGTGACCCTCCTTCGTTCGGCCCGCGAAGCGAGGGTCGTACACCCTCTGTCAAACCTCCTTCGGTGTGGCGTTTGCGGCGGGATGATGCGCATCAAGCGGTGCGACAGCCGCACGACAAGCTGGAGTCGCCGCTACTACGTGTGCGCGAGTCGTGCGCGCTCGTTCAAGTGCGCGAACGAGATCCATCTTCCAGCCGATGAAGTCGAGCAGAAGTTGACGGCGCATCTTGCCGACGCGGTCCTCGGTCAGATCGAGGCGTCGATTCGAGCGTCGATCCGTGGCGAGGTTCAACGCATCCTCGATTCGACGGACGCGCGCGAGGAGCAGGCGGTCCAGCTTCGCGACGAAATCGAGAGCCTCCGGCGCGAGCGCCAGCGCCTCGTGCGGTTGGCGGCGGCCACCGATGATCCGATCCCCGAAGTAGTGGACGCGCTCAGCGCGAACCACCAGAGCGCCAAGGCGTTGCAGGAGGCTTTGGCCAAGGCGACACGCCCGCCCATCGATCCCGCGCTGGCGGAGCGCCTGGAGGCCGTAGCGGTGACCCAGGTTGTACGGATGCGCGAGCAGCTTGCGGCGGGCGAGCTGCGGGAAGCCCTCACGGTTCTTTTTCCGGCCGGTTTACGGTTTAGGGTGGCCGGCGGCCTCTGGCTCATCGAAGGCGCCGCATCCGTGCCCACTGTTCGCCAGCCGGACACGATCTGATTCACCGGAAGTCGGCCGGGACGCTACCGTCGCGATCTCCTTGGCGGTTCGCGTTTCGCGGCGATAGCCGCTCTAACTAAATTCAGTGAGTTATCATCGTTCGCTTGGGTGTGGCCGGGCAACGGGCCGCCGCCACCACCACCACGGAATCGATTATCGAGTAGCCTCGGCTGGTTTTACTGTTTTATTTTCCAGCCGAGGCCCTCACCAGATCCGGACAAGGAGATTTCCACCATCCGGCTCCTCTGCCGATACGCCTCGCGGTCTACGTGCTCCAGATCTGCACCACGATCCTGGGCTCGGGGAGCGGGTAGCGCTTGAGCATTTGCGCGAAGCGCTCCCAGCCCATGTACCCGCGCTGGCTGCGACGGCCGAGCCACTTCTTCCATCCTCGTTTGATCGGCAGCATCAGCATCTGAAGACAC
>DASXOU010000169.1:0-6161 GCA_036494045.1 Polyangia bacterium
GCCGCTGCCGCCGTTGCCGCCGTTGCCGTTGCGCGCCGAGACGCTGCACGCGCTCATCGCGAGCGCCGCGACCAAGCCGACGGCCGCGCGCATCCAGGAAAGTTTCGAACCCATCGAGAATGGGTGCCGCGACGCGTGCGCGCAGGCCAACTGGATCCATAAGGATCCAGCGCGCCTTTGCTGGCGTGGGCATTGCAATTCGGCGCGCGGATGACGCGACGAATCGTGTGGCTCTTTTTCGTGGCGCTCGGCTACGCGCTCGCGCTCGGCTGCGAGAGCGGGAACATCAACCTCGCCAACGAATCGTTCGACGGCGGCAACGGCGCGCCCGCCGATCTCGCGCGCGGCGCCGGCGACGGCGACGGCGGCAACGGCACCGGCGGCAACGGCGGCGATCCGCTGCCGCCCGGCGCCACGCCCGACGTCGGGCCCTACGCCGACTTCGCCACCGCGCGCGCGCACGCCTACTGCACCTGGCTGTCGCGCTGCGGCGTCGTCGCCGCCGCCAACGAAGCCGCCTGCGAGACCGCCGAGACCGCGCCGGAGACGACGGCGCCGCCGCCCTACTCCGTCGACGATGGCATCGCGGCCGGTCGCGCCGCGCTCGACGCCGCCAAGGCCAAAGCGTGCACCGACGCGCTCGCCGCCGCCGGCTGCAGCGCGCGCGACGTCGGCACCGTCTCGAGCGCCTGCCTCACCGTCGTCGCCGGCAGCGTGCAGACCGGACTCGGCTGCCGCGCCGACTTCGAGTGCGCGTCGGGTTATTGCGCGAACGTCGCGCTCGGCTGCGGCTCGGTGTGCCGCCCGTTCGCCACCGCCGGCTTCGACTGCTCGGCGACACCGTGCGATCCGACGACGAGCTATTGCGATCCCGCGTCCGCCAAATGTGCCGCCGACGGCGTCAGCGGCGCCGAGTGCGAAGCCGTCAAGCCGTGCGCCGCGGGCCTGGTCTGCCGCGGGCTCGTGCCGTCGAGCGGCGCGACCGGCCTGTGCGGCGCGATCGCCAAAGCCGGCGAGAGCTGCACGACCAGCGACGAGTGCGCGCTCGGGCTGTACTGCGCGAGCGGCACGCTCAAGTGCACCGCGCGCATCGCCGCCGCCGCGCAATGCAGCGACATCGACGCCTGCGTCGCCGGCCAAAGCTGCGTCGGCCTCGCCTATCCCGCGGGCACGTCGGTCGGCAAGCCCGGCACCTGCGGCGCGTTCCTCGACGCCGGCGCCGCTTGCGATCCGACCGCCGACGACAGCGGCTGCCCCGTCGACACGGCGTGCGGCAAGACCTCGAAGACCTGCGACGCCGTTGGCGCCGCCGGCATGCCCTGTCCGACGACCGGCTGCCGCGACGGGCTCTACTGCGACGAGAGCTCGACGTGCCAGCCGCTCATCGCCTACGGCGCCGGCTGCGCGCCGAACGAGAGCGCGGACAACGGCGGCTGCCGCTTCGGCGCCTGCGATCCCGACGCGCGCGCCTGCCTCTCCTACTGCCCGTGAGGATCACCAGCCATACACTTTGTGCATCGCGATGAATACAGTGACGACGACGACGAGCGCATAAAGGGCAAGCATGCGCCGGCGAATTGCAAAGCGCGCGCCGCTCGGCGAATTCAGACGAGCTGATACTTGCGAATGAGCCGATGCAGGTACGCGCGCCCGAGTCCGCACTTGCGCGCCGCTTGCGAGACGTTGCCGCCGGTCTCGTCGAGAACACGGCGCACGTAGCTCTTTTCCCAGACCTCGATGAGCTGCGCCTTGGCCTCGTGATAGCTGTCGGCCGCGGGCCGCTCCGGCGACGACGCCGGGCCGGCGACGGCGAGCCCGAGGCTCTCCGGCTCGAGCGTGCCGCCTTCGCTCTTGAGCGCCACGCCGCGGCGAAGGACGTTCTTGAGCTCGCGCACGTTGCCCGGCCAGTCGTATTCCTGCAAGAGCGCCATCGTCGACGACGCGATCTGCACGCCCGAGCCGGCCAGCAGCCGCTCGACGAGAAACGGGATGTCCTCTTTGCGCTCGCGCAGCGCCGGCAGCCGCACGCGCACCACCGACAAGCGGTGGAACAGATCGCTGCGGAAGCCGCCCGACTCGACCTCTTGCGCCAGATCGCGGTTGGTGGCGGCGATGATGCGCACGTCGACGTTGCGATAGATGGCGCTGCCGACACGCCGGACCGTGTGGTTCTCGAGCGCGCGCAAAAGCCGCGGCTGAAAGTCGCTCTCGAGCTCGCCGATCTCGTCGAGAAACACGGTGCCGCGGTGCGCGCTCTCGAACGCGCCCACGCGATCCATGGCCGCGCCGGTGAAGGCGCCCTTGACGTGGCCGAACAGCTCCGACTCGATGAGCGTGCGCGGCACGCCCGCCAGATCGCAGACCACCAGTGGCCCGCGCGCGCGCGGCGACGCCTTGTGGATCGCCTCGGCGGCCAATTCCTTGCCGGTGCCGGTCTCGCCCTCGATGAGCACCGGCTCGGTCGAGCCGGCGACGCGCTCGAGCACGGTGAACAGCTCGCGCATCACCAAGGAGCGGCCGTAGAGCTGCCCGAAGTGATCGTGCTCGGACGGCGTGACCTGGGTGCCCGTCGGGCGGCGCGCGAACTTGAGCTGCGTGGCGCCGATCTGGATGACCGCACCGGCGCCGATCACGACCTCGCGAAAGCGCGCGCCGTAATAATAGGATCCGTTCTTGGAATCGAGATCGCGCACCACCACGCCCCAGCGATCGACCTCGAGCGACAGATGTTGGCGCGACACCGCGGCGTCGGCGAGCGCGAGCGCGCACTCGCGGCTCTTGCCGACCAGGTAGCGCCCCGGCTCGAGATCGAGGTTGAGCCCGGCGTCGGGCCCGCCGATGACGATGAGGCAGAGCGCCTCCACCGACGACGAAGGAACCGGATCCACCTGCTGCGTCGTGCCCTCGTCGTCGCCCATTTCCACTTCACGCATCGAACGCATGCGCCACGCAGCTTAGCAGAGCGCTTTGCCACGAGCGGGCTCGATTCGATTCTTTTGTAGCGCAGTGTCTACTGAATGATCCAGTCGCAGTCGCTCAGTGCGGCATCATTTCGCGCAGCGCCTCGGCGTCGCGCGCTTGCTGCTGATGCATGTAGTCGATCTGCTCGTGGAGCATGCGCTGCTCGTTGGCCTGCTCGGCCTCGAGCCCTTCCTTGCCGATGGTGCCGGGCGGCGTGTGCGCCAGCTGGTAGGCCCACGAGTCCTTCCAGTCTTCTTGATAGCGCGTGCCGCCGGTGATGCTGTCGGAGAGGTAGCCGAGCGACTTGTCGAGCCCGACGAGGCCGGCGGCCGCGAGCGGCGTGCCGAAAAAGCCGACCAGGCCGATGACGCCGTTCTTGACGGTGAACGAGGCGGCATCGCTGAACGAGTGCGGAATGCCTTGGGCGATGAGATCGAGCGGAACGCCGATGATGGCGCCTTCGGCGACGCGCGCGCCGCGGAAGAGCTTGTCGAGGAGGCCGGGAACTTCGATGCCCGATGCTTTCTTGGTGGCGTCGATGAGCGCGTCCTCGCCGGCTTGCGCGAGGCCCATCCCGTTCGAGATGCCGTTGATGACGCCGGCGTGTGGATTTGCAGCGTGGTTTTCGCCGACCGAGTTGGCGAGCTCGTTGGCGCTCATGCCGCCGCCGGCGCCGGGCGCGGTCGCCGCGTTGCCGCCGCTGCCGGGCGGGGTCGCGCCGTTGCCGCCGGTGCCGTTGCCGCCGCCGTTTTGCGCGAGCGCGCCGCCCGCGTTGCCGCCGCCGCCCGACGACGCGCCGCCGGTGGCGAGCCCGCCGCACAAGTTGCCGTCGCCGGCGGCGGCCTCGATGCAGTCGCCCATGCGGTTGGTCGCCGGCGCCAGGTAGCTGTCCTTGAAGGTGCGAAAGACCGCGATCATGCCGACGCCGATGACCATGGCGACGATGACCCACTCGACCGTGGTGACGCCTCGATCCCGCCGCGTTCGTTTCATCCGCGCTTCTCCATTTCGATGACTACGACGCTCACGTCGTCACCCTGCCGCCCGACGTCGACGAAGATCTCGCGCCCGTGCCGCCACAAGCGCTCGCCCGAGCGCCCGTGCGCGGAGGCGAAGCGCGCGAAGCCCTCGTCGCTGCGCCAGCCGCGCGCGTGCAGCTCGTCGACGAACGCGCCGCGCACCGCCACCGCCGAGGCATCGGCGACGCGATAGGCGACCACGCGCCCCGACGCGCCGCGCTCGCCGGCGACGAGCACGCGCGCGCCGCCGTCCGGACGCGGCACGCCGTCGAGATCGCCGCCGGCCACGTCGCCGCCGTCGGGCGGGAGCAGCTTGTCGAGCGCGAGCCCGCCCCACAGGCTCAAGTAGCGCGTGCCGCCGTCGCCGCGCCGCTCGTAGGTCACCGCCTGCAACTGGCCGAGCGCGCCGAGGTCGCCGCTGGCGGCGAGGCGGCCCATGCGCGCGGCCACGCCATTGCCGTCGAGGGTCTCGCCGTAATCGATCGCGGCCACGCCGCCGCGATCGTCGTCGCCGAAGCGCACGCCGCAGCCGTGGCGCGCGTCGCCGAGCGTGGCCGCGTACCAATTGCCGACGTCGCCGGGCGCGTCGCTGGTGCCGCCGGCGGCGACGGCCAGGCTCATGCCGTCGAGCTCGAGGCGCCGCGGCCGCTCGCGCCCGTTGCCGTCGTCGCGATAGGCGCGCATCGTGCGCGCGCCGCCGCCGAAAAAGTCCTCGACGGAGCCGCGCGCCGGCGCCACGAACAGCGCGCAGGCGGCCACGATGATGACGCCCGGTCCTCTCATGGCGTCGCGTACTCCTTCCAGATGTCGTCGAAGCCGCCGGCGAGCTCGCCGTCGTCGCTGCCGACGGTCTCGTTGCACGGCATGTAGTCCGAGCGCGTGGTCGTGCTCCAGCGCGCGCCGTCGAGCGGGCGCATCGGCGAGGGAATCGAGCGCGTCACGTCTTTGCGCACGCCGCCGTTGACGTAGAGGAACGACCACGCCGACATCTGCGAGGCCGCCTGCTCGCGCGCCTGATCGCCGGCGGCGCCGAGCTCGATGCCGGCGAAGCGATGGCGCTCGGAGGTGCCGCAGGTGCCGCGATCGTTGGTCATCGCCACCTTCCACGTGTCGGTCTCGGCGGCGTGCAGCGTCTGCAGCTCGGTCTCGTAGCCCTTGCGAAACCAGCCGATCCCGGCGATGAGCACGATGACGACGGGGATGATGAGCGTGAACTCCACCGACGCGCTGCCGCGTTGTCGTCGTCGCATCAGTGCACCCAGAACTGCCGCAGCTCGTCGGGCACCGGCACGAACGGCGTCGAGAGCGACAGCCGCGCGCGCCAGTCGACGTGCCACAGGTCTTCATGGCCGTTGAAGGCGAAGAACTCCGCTTGCGCCGAGCCGACGGTGCCGTTGCGCGAGTCACTCGACTTCTTCTGCGCGGCGACGCCGACGATCTTGCGCCGCCAGGCCGCGTCGGTGTCGCCGAGCGACGACATGGTGCGGAAGAAGCGGCGATCATGCCAGCCGTCGGCGAGCGCCAGCGGCAGCGCGTCGCCGGGCAGCGTCCCCGGGTTGTTCATGGTGTCGACGCCTTCGGACGAAAGTCCGTAGGCTTTGTTGCCCGGGTCGGAGTAGCCGAGCGTCATGTGCAGGTACTGCATCGCGTAGCCGTGAATGCGGCCGTACGGGTCCTGCGCTTTTTGCCACCACTCGCTCGCGCTGCCGTCGCTGACGGGGAGCGACTCGGCGCCGCCGGGGATGGTCTGCACGGTCAGCCCGCTGCCGTAGTTGCGCTGGAACGCGTCGTCGGTGCCGGCTTTGTAGGCCTCGGCGAGCGCCATCGCCGGCGCGATCTCGGCGACGGTGCGCTCGCCCTGCGCCAGCGTCGACATCATCTGCTGCATGCGCTCGCCCGCGGTCTGGTAGCGCTGCAGCACCTGTTCGGCGTGCGGGATGTACGCGCAGTAATCGTAGTGGTGCGAGCTGCACCAGGACGACGCGATCGGCAGAAAGATCTGCAGGCCGAACGCGACGCCCTTCAAGATCACGAAGACCGCGGCGAGCGCCGCCTGCACCAGGTTGCAGAAGGCGATGAAGTTGAGCGCCTTGGCGCGCACCACGGCGCCGGCGAGCGCGGCGGCGTCGGCGGAGTCCTGCAGCGTCTCCCGCTGGATCAGCTTCTGGCCGGTGGCGGCGA
>DASXOU010000170.1:0-3604 GCA_036494045.1 Polyangia bacterium
CGGCGATCAGCTGGCCAACGCGCAAGGCGAGCGCGAGCTCTCGCGCGACGAATTGATCGAGGACATCGCCGCGCGGCTCGATCTCGACGACGACGATGCGGAGATGGTGGCGCAGACGGTGCTCGGCGTCGTCCGCGAGGCACTCGAGCCTCTGGTGGCCATCGACCAGGTGCTCGAGGCGCTGCCGCCCGATCTCGCCGGCTTGATGCAATAGCAAAAACTGCTAAGTTCCGCTCGGCATGGATCCGCGCGCGCCCGTAGGCACCCGCTCGGTCACTGTCGCCGTCGACGCGATGGGCGGCGATCACGCGCCCGACGAAGTGGTCAAGGGCGTGGCCATGCTCTCGCTCGAGGCGCCGCACATCCAGACGCTGCTCGTCGGTGACGGCGAGAAGATCGGCGCGCTGCTGGCTTCGGAGCGTCACGATCCCGAGCGCATCGCCGTGCACCACGCGCCCGAAGCCGTGGCCATGTGGGAAAAGCCGGCCGACGCCCTGGCGCAGCATCCCGGCGCCTCGATCCTCGTCGCTGCGCAGCTCGTCGCCGACGGCAACGCCGACGCGCTGGTCTCGGCGGGCAACACCGGCGCGTCGGTGCTGGCGTGCGCGTGCACCTGGAAACGCATCCCCGGCGTCAGCCGCGCCGCCCTCGCCAGCGTCTACCCGACCGAGATCCGCCGCGGCGAGAAGGACGATCCGTTCTCGCTCATCCTCGACGTCGGCGCCACGCTCGACGTCTCGGCGGAGGATCTCGTCACCTTCGCCATCATGGGCTCGGCGTACGCGGCGCGCGTCTCGAAAAATCCGCGCCCACGCGTAGCGCTCTTGTCGAACGGCGCCGAAGCGGGCAAGGGCCCGCCCGAGATCGTCGAGGCGCACAAGCTCCTGCAAGAGGCGACCGAGCTCAACTTCGTCGGCAACGTCGAGGGCGTCGACATCCCGCGCGGCACCGCCGACGTGGTCATCTGTTCTGGCTTCGTCGGCAACGTGGTCATCAAGATGCTCGAAGGCGTGTCCGAAACGATCGTGCGGCTCGGCCACTACGCGTCGAAGGAGAAGATCTTGTGGCGCGCCGGGCTGGCGCTGCTGTCGGGCGGAATCTCGCGCCTCAAGGAAGTCACCGACTGGGAGCAGTACGGCGGCGCGCCGGTCCTCGGCTTCGATCGGCTATTCATCAAGGCGCACGGCCGCTCGCGCGCGCGCGCCATCGCCAACGCCGCCAAGGTCGCCGCCAAGGCGGTGCAGGCTGGGCTCACCGACGACATCGAGAAGGCGCTGGCCAGCTTCGCCGCCCGCCGCGCCGCATGAGATAATGGCGGGCCGTGGCTCGCGACGAAAAAGACCGCCGCAACAAAGAGCGCCGCTACCCGGTCGCGCCGGGCGGCCCGTCGCTGCTCGCCGCGCAGCCGCCGACGACGGTGGTGCCGCCGCCGCGCCACGTCTATCGCTGGGACCTCGACAAGACCTACCTGAAGACCGAGTTCGACACGCTCAAGCAGCTGGTGCGCTCGGCGCTCGAAGGCGCCGAGGCCAAGCAGTCGGTCCCGGGCGCATCGGCGCTCTTGCGTGAGCTGCGTGCCGGCGGCGGCGCGCGCATCTGCTTCATCTCGGGCTCGCCGCGGCAGATGCGCCGCGTGCTCACCAAGAAGCTCAAGCTCGACGGCGTCGAGTTCGACGAGTTCATCTTGAAGCCGAACCTGCGCAACATGCTCACCGGCCGCTTCCGCGCCATGCGCGAGCAGGTCGGCTACAAGCTGCCGGCGCTGCTCGCGGGGCGCGCCGGCCTGCCGCCCGAGACGCGCGAGACCTGCTTCGGCGACGACGCCGAGGCCGACGGCTTCATCTACTCGCTCTACGGCGACGTCATCGCCGGCAACGTCAAGCGCCGCCTGCTCGAGGAGATCCTCGAACGCGCCGGCACCTACGAAGACGACGCGCAGCGCGCGGTCACGCTCGCCGAGGCGCTGCCGACGGGCGAAGCGGTGTCGCGCATCTTCATCCACCTCGATCGCCGCTCGCCGACCTCGCGCTTCGATCGCTACGGCGGACGCCTGGTGCCGGTGTTCAACTACTTCCAAGCGGCGATGGTGATGTTCGAGGACGGCCAGCTCTCGTCGGCGGCGGTGGTGCGGGTCGCGCTCGAGATGGTCGATCGCTACGGCTACACCATCGACGCCTTGCGCAACTCGCTGCAGGATCTCTTGCGCCGCGGCCGCCTCAGGCGCAACACCGCGCGCACGCTCGCCGAGGAGCTCACCGACGAAAAGATCCCCAACCTCGGCGCGCTGCCGTCGGCGCGCGAGCTGCTCATCTCGTTCGCCGCGCGCGTGCGCCAGCTCGGCGACGTGCCCTCTTTGGCGATTCCGCTCGACGAACCCATCGACTATCTCGCCGCGCTCGAGGCCGACCTGCCGCGAAAAGGCAAGAAGCGCACGGACATCGCCCCGCCGGTCACGTAGCCCGTAATTCTCGTCGGCGCCGATACACGTCTTACGAATTGAAGGATCTTGTCGCCGGCGCGTACGATCGATCATGGCTTCGTCGTCGGCATCGTCGAGCATCGAGGGGCGCATCGCGCTCCACGATCCCATCGATCCCGCCGAGCGCTTGCAAGGCACGCCCATCGTCGTGGCGTCGTTCACCTCGGGCCGCGAGTTCCTCGAGCACTACAGCGACGACGGCCCCGCCGGCGAGCTGGCGCTGGTGACGCGCGCCCGACCGCGCGCGCGCGCCGAGCTGGTGATCGAGGTGGAGTGGCCGGGCCTGCCCAATCCCGTGTTCGTGCGCGCCAAGGTCTCGCGCCGCCGCCTCGGCGTGGTCGCGCGCCTGCACGAAGACGAGACCGCGGCGCGCGATTTTCTCGTGCGCATGGCCCGCGGCAACGCGCTCGCCGTGCACCTGCGCCGCCACCGCCGCTACTGTGTTCGCCTGCCGCTGTCATGGCGCCCCTTCGGCAGCTTGACCATGATCGACGGCCTGGCCGCCGACCTGTCGACGGGCGGCCTGCTCATCACCACGCGCGCCGCCGCGCCGCCCCTGGGCGAGCACGTGGCCATGCGCCTGCGCACGCCGCAGCAGGATCTGGTGGTCACCGGAGAGGTGCGCCACCGACGGGCGCGCAAGAGCGACAGCGCGTTCGGCGTGCAGTTCCTCTATCGCTCGACGGGCGAGCAGCGGCGGCTGCGCGGCCTTCTGCGCGCGTTCGCCGCGCGCGGAGTCGTGATCCTCGAGCGCGACTGACGCTATATTCTCCGGCGAATGAGCGTGGGGGGCGTTCTTCTGCTCGACGATGACGAGGATCTGCTCGCCACGCTCGGTGATCTGGTGACGCTGCTGACGCGACGAAAGTGCGTCGCCGCGCGCAGCTTCGACGAGCTGGTCGCGCGCCGCGACGACGCGCTCGCTTGCCGCGACGCCATCCTCGACATCAACCTCGGTGGCGGCAAGGCGAGCGGTCTCGACGCCTACGCCTGGCTCAAGGAGCAGCGCTACGCCGGTCGCATCTTCTTTCTCACCGGCCACGCGCGCAGCCATCCGCTGGTCGCGCGCGCCTGCGCCCTCGAGGGCGTCACCGTGCTGCAAAAGCCGATCGAGACCGACGAGCT
>DASXOU010000171.1:0-8767 GCA_036494045.1 Polyangia bacterium
CTCGCGCACCACCGGCCCCGGCGACGGCAGCGACGCCGCCCAGAAAATCGCCGTCGGCGCATCCGAGTACAAGAGCGAGCGCACCAGCGACGGCACGCGCTCGACCGCCTTGCCCGAGGCCCACAGCGTGACCTCGTCCGATCCCGACGCCGGCCCGCCGCCTTCGCGCCGCCGCCAGTTGGCCTCGACCCAGGCGCGCAGGTTTTCCGGCTCGTCGGGCTCGATGCGCATGACGATGGTGCGCGCCGGGATCCGCTGCGACAAATCGTCGATCACGTTCTTGGCGTGCTTGAAGTCGCCGTCGCCGTGCACGCGCACCACCAGGTTCCACAAGCAGGCGCGCGTCACCGCGTTCGGGATCTGCCCGGGTCGCGCCTCGGCCGCGCGACGCCACAGCGCCGCCAGCTCGCTCTCGATGCCGCCGACCGGCACCTCGATGGCGCCGCCGCGCTCGAAGAGCTGCAGCCGCTCGCTTTCGTCGCTTGGCGCCATTACGGCTTTCTCCATATGCGCCCATCGGCCTCGATCAAGCGGTCCGCGTCGGCCGGCCCCCACGTGCCCGGCGCGTAGTTGGGGAACGGCGGCGCCGGCAGCGCGGCCCACGCTTTTTCGATGCGATCGATCCACGCCCACGACGCCTCGACCTCGTCGCCGCGCGTGAACAAGGTGCCGTCGCCGAGGAGACAATCGAGGATCAAGCGCTCGTACGCCTCGGGCGGCTCGGCACCGAACGACGTCCCATAGCGAAACTCCATCGGCACCGGCAGAAGCTCCATCGTCGGCCCCGGCACCTTCGAGAAGAACTTGAGCGAGATCCCTTCGTCGGGCTGGATGCGGATCGACAACACGTTCGGCTCGTCGGCGAGCCGCCCGCGGATCGCTTGGCCGAAAATCGCGTGCGGCGCGCGCTTGAAGTGGATGGCAATCTCGGTCACGCGCTTGGGCAGCGCTTTGCCCGCGCGCAGATAAAACGGCACGCCCGCCCAGCGCCAATTGTCGATCTGGAGCTTCAACGCCACGTAGGTCTCGACGCGCGAATCTTTCGCCACGCCCTGCTCGTCGCGATAGCCGATGATCTCGGCGCCGTTGACGAAGCCGCGCCCATATTGTCCGCGCACCACGAACTTCTCGATGTCCTTCGGCTCGACCGGCAAGGGCCTGAGCGAGCGCAGCACCTTCAATTTCTCGTCGCGCACCGCCTCGGCCTCGAACGCGACCGGCGGCTCCATCGCCGACAGGCACAAGAACTGGAACATGTGGTTCTGCACCATGTCGCGCAAGATGCCGGCCTGCTCGAAATAGCCGCCGCGCCCCTCGACGCCGATCGCCTCGGCGACGGTGAGCTGCACATGATCGATGTAACGCCCGTTCCACAGCGGCTCCCAGATCCCGTTGGCGAAGCGGAACGCCAGGATGTTCTGCACCGTCTCCTTGCCAAGATAATGATCGATGCGATAGGTCTGATCTTCGCGCAGGACCTCGTGCACTTCTTTGTTGAGCGCGCGGGCGCTCTCGAGATCGCGCCCGAACGGTTTTTCGATGATCACGCGCGTGAAGGCGCCGCTATTGTCCTTGTTGATGAGGCCGGCGGCGCCGAGCTGCTTGACGATGATCGGATACTCCGACGGCGGCGTCGACAAGTAGAAGACGCGGTTGCCGCCGGTGTCGCGCTGTCCGTCGATCTCGGCGAGCCGGCGCTTGAGGCGCTCGTAGGTCGCCGGATCCTCGAAGGTGCCGTTGACGTAGAAGATGCCGTCGGAAAAAGTCTTCCACAGCCCATCCTCGACGGGACGGCGGCGGGCGTACTTGTTGGTCGCCTCCTTCATCGCGTCGCGGAACTTCTCGTCGGGAATTTCGCGGCGCGCCACGCCGACGACGTTGAACAGCGACGGCAACAGCCGATCGCGCCCCAGCGAATAGAGCGCCGGCACCAGCTTGCGCTTGGTCAGATCGCCGGAGGCGCCGAAGATCACCATCGTCGTCGGCGCGGGAATGCGCTCGCCCTGCAGCCCTTCGCGCAACGGGTTCGCCATCTCGTCCATGTCCACCCTCAGTGGCTGTGCGTGTGCAACAGATCCGGTTCGCTTCGCTCGTACCCTTCGATCTTGCGCCGTTTGGGCCCGCCGCAAGTCGGACAGCGCTCGACCGCTTCACGCTTCTCGAGATACGACTGCACCACGTCGACGACAGTGGCGTGGCTCCAGGTCAGCGGCGACACCGAGAGCGGCGCGTTGGTGAACGGGTTCACCTGCTCGGCGAGCACGCCCGAGGGCAGCTTGTGCGCGTCGACCCATTCCAAGATCTCGACCGCTTCCTGCAATTCTTCGACGGTACGGGCCTTGTGAACGGCGTGCAGCGCCAGCCACATGGTGCAGATGAACCACGGGTTGCCGGGCACGTTGGCCTTGTCGTCGGAGACGGCGTGATAATAGTCGCCTTCGTAGCGCGCGACGCCGCCAACGTCGGTCTTGCACCACAGCCGCTCCTTCACCGCCTTCATGGTGGCGACGACGCGCTCATCGTCGGGCGCATAGGCGCCGAACGCGAACGCGCCGTAGAGCGACGCGTCGATGGTTCCGTCGACGGTGACGGCGCCCGCGTCGGCGACGTTCACCATCCGCGCGAAGCGCCCGAGCTCGGGCCGCCACAAGTGTTGGTCCATGCCGGCGCGGATCTCGCGCGCGGCGGCGGCGTAGCGCTCGGCGTGCTCGGCGTCGCCGAACGCGTGCGCGAACTCGGCGGCGGCGGCCAGCCCGCCGTGCACCGCCGCGCAGGTGAACGTCAGGATGCCGCGGCGCTCTTCCCAGAGATCGTAGGACGGCGCCGGCAACTTCGTGTGCGGCTCGCGATACGACACCATGAAGTCGGCGGCGCGACGGATCAGGCGCCCATAGAGCGGCTTCATCGCGTCGATGTCGCGATAGCGCTGAAAGTGGCGCCACATCGCCCACACCACCAGCGCCGTCTCGTCCTCTTGAATCGGCAGCTGCGGCCTGCCGAGCGTGATGTCCGATTGCGAGCCCGTCGTCGACGGCATGACCGCGATCCATGGATGCCACGACGACGCCAGCGACTTGTCGGGGTTGTACTTGTGCAGGAGATAGCCGTCGCGCGTGATGACGTCGGCGCAGAAGTGGAAGAACTTGAGCGACTTCTCGGGATAGCCGGCCATGTCGAGCGCGTGCGCCACCAGCGCGCCGTCGCGCGGCCACACGTACGAATAGGTGTCGCGCGCGAAGTGCATGATGTCGGAGTCGTTGGCCGCGATGATGCCGCCGCCCTCGTCGATCTGCGTGGCGATGATGAGGAGCGAGCGCTTGTAGAGATCGACGATCGACGGCGGCAGCCCGAAAAACTCGGTCGGCTCTTTACCGACCCACAATCGCCACCACGCGCGGGTGCGCTCGATGAACGACTCCGGTCCGCGCGCGACGACCTTCGCGTTCAATTCCTTGGCGCCGTCCCACGAGCCCTGCCACACCTTGGCCGCGCACAGCCAGTAGTAGACCGTGGCCTCGCCCTTGCTGCCGACGCGCGCCGCCGCTTCGACTACGCTGTCGACGGCGCCTTGCGCGATCGGGTTCATGCCGAGGTTGCCGTCGTCCTCGGCGTCGCGCCAGGTGCCTTCGCGGCCGGGCGCGCCCTTCTGTCCGATGGCGAAGCGATCGATCCCGTCTTTGGGTCCATCTTTGCCGTCGACGCGCACGTTGGCGAGAAAGTAGCGCCAGCCCTTGTAGTGCGTGACGGTGCGCGTCTCCGGATCGTAGACGGCGGTGTCGCCGACGTCGGACTCGCTGATGCGAAAGTCGTGGTGCCAATAGAGGCGCACCTCGCGCTCGCCGGCGGCGCGGTTGACGACGCGCACCTTGCGCACCAGCAGCGTCTCGTGAAAGTCGACGCAGTCGGAGCAGTGCAGCGTGATCGCGAGCTCGTCGTGTTCGCACACGACGTCGGTGACGAGCGTGTCGCGCTCGTAGCGGCGCTCGATCTTCCAGCCGGTGTCGCGGCGCACCCATGAGAAGCGGCCGTCGACGAACACGCCGAAGCGGAAGGGATAGCCGCCCGCGTGGTTCTCCTTGCCGACGTTCGGGTAATAGAGGTCCCGAAGCACGTAGTCGTCGTCGAAGAGCACCAGCAACCGCTCGTTGCCGATAGGCAGATCCCGGGGCATGAGACCCGGACTGTTTCACAGGAAGATCAGAAGATCAAAAGGCAGAATTTCTGACTTCTGATCTTTTGATCTTCCTGTGAATCAGGCTTGCGGCGGGCGGCCGCAGGCGAGGTTGGCGGAGAGCGCGGCGTCGAGCTTCTTCGGCGGTGGCAGGCCCAGATGATTCATGAGCGTGATGAACTCGTCACGCGTTTTTCCGGCGACGCGCGTGTTGCCGCGCTTCTCGGCGCCGATGGTGCTCGAGGCGCGGCCGTTGTAATCGTGCGCGGGGAAGACGAGCGTCTCGTCGGGCAGCGTGAACAGCCGCTCGTGGATGCTGTCGAAGAGCGCGCCCGGATCGCCGCCCTGGAAATCGGTGCGGCCGCAGGTGCCGATGAGGAGCGCGTCGCCGGTGAAGACGCGCGCCGCTTCGTTCGACAAAAGGAGGAAGCTGAGCGACTCGGGCGTGTGTCCCGGCGTCTCGATGGCCGTGAGCACGAGCGCGCCGAGGCGCAGCGTGTCGCCGCCGCCGAGGCGCAGCGCTTCGCAGGTGACCGGGCTGTCGCGATGCACGACCGGCAGGGAGCCGGTGCGCTCGGCGAGCGCGCCGCCGCCGGTGACATGATCGGCGTGCACGTGTGTCTCGATGGTGTGCACCAGCCGAAAGCCGTGCGCGGCGATGCGCTCGAGATCGCGCTCGAGCTCTTCGACGACGGGATCGATGAGCGCCGCGACCTTGGCGTCGCCGTCGCCGACGAGATACGTGTAGGTCGACGACTCGGGATCGAAGAGCTGCTCGAAGACGAGCGCCATGCCGTCGGTGTACCGCATATTCCGTCGTCAGTCGACGGCGGCCATGCGCCGGAGCGCCCGGCGATCGACGCTGCCGTCGCCGGCGTGCGGCAGCGACTCGAGCACGACCACGCGTGCGGGATGGCGCGGGACCGCGGTCGCGTCGCCGGCGACGAAGGCGTAGAGCCGCTCGCCGGCGGCGTCACGCACCGCCAGCACGGCCGCTTCGCGCACGCCCGGCGTGGCGGCGATGGCGCGCTCGAGCGCCGCTTCGTCGACGCGGCCGACGGGGCGCGCGCGCACGAACCGTTTGCCCTCGCGCTCGCCAAACACCGCGCGCGTCGCTTCGGCGTCGTCGAGGTAGCCGAGCATCGCCGTCGGCGCCTGCACGTCGACCCACTCTTCGCTCGGCCACAGCGCCACGCCGGGCAAGGGCGCCATCGGCGCGTCGCCTTCGGCCGCGGCCACGCGCAGCGCCTCGGCGGTGTCGAGAGCGCGCGCGATCCGCGCCGCCGGAAACGCCGCGCCCAGCTCGCGAACGTCGCCCTCGCCGACGAGGACCACGCGCGCAAGCGGCGTGCCCGCGAGCGCCAACAGATCGGCCATCGCGCCCGACGCGACCCGCGCCACGCCGCCGCCGACCTGCGCGCCACCGTCGACGATCGCGCCGCCCGCGCGCAGCGTCGCCAGCGCCGTCATCAGCACCGACGGCTCCGCGAGCGGCCCGACGAGCGCCACTCGCGAGCCGGCGTCGAGCCCGATCTGCCGCGCGATCGCGTCGACGCCGAGCCCGAGCCCGACCCGCCCATGCACCGCGTGCCGCCCACCCGCGTCGAGGATCAGGCACGCCTCCGCCGACAGCTCGCGCCGGCTGGCATCGACCGCGACCACGTCGAGCCGATCTTCGGCCGCGTCGCCGACGATGACCGCGAGCGCTCGCGCGCGCGCCGCCTCGACCTCGAGCGCCGCGGTGCCGCGCCGCAGATCGAGCGGCATGACCACCCCGCCGGCTTCGAGCACCGCCAGCACGCTGGCCACGAAGCCCGCCGCGTCGTCGACGGCGACGCCGACCACGCGCCGCGCCACCTCGCCGACGCGCGCGCCGACCGCTTGCATCACCGCCGCCGCCGCCATCCCGAGCGTCCCGAAGCTCATGGTTTCGCCGCCCGGGCGCACCAATGCCGGCGCATCCTCGACGGCCCGTTCGGCGATGAAGCTGAGCACGGCGCGCAACCTAACACTGCACAGGGGTCGATACACCTGGGGCCGGACTCCCCAGAGGCGCCGGCGCAACAGTTGTAAACTATCGATCTACCTCTACAATGGCTGGGCGTCAGGTTTGCATCGTCCATGAACGTGGTCCCGCCCACCAGCTCTTCCGCGGCGATTCCGGTCGCGGGGAAGCAGCCCGATCTACCCGGGCTGCCCCGCTCGGTCGCGTCCGACTCGCGCTATCGCGTGCTCGGCGAGCTCGGCCGTGGCGGCATGGGCGTGGTCTACGAAGCGGTGCACTGCGAGACCGGCGAGCGCGTCGCCATCAAGACGCTCGCGTCCCGGCGCGAGGGCCTGTTGCGCTTCAAGAACGAGTATCGGCTCGCCTCGCGGCTGGCGCATCCGAACCTGGTGAGCTTGTACGACCTCGTCATCGCGGAGGACTGCTCGTACTTCGTCATGGAGGTGGCGCCGGGCTCGGACCTGCGTCGCTACGTTCGCACCAAAACGGGCGCGAACCTGCCGCGCCTCTACGCCGCCTGCGCGCAGATCCTCGACGCGCTCGAGTGCCTGGCGACGGCGGGGATCGTGCATCGCGATCTCAAGCCGTCGAACATCATGGTGTCCGATCGCGGCCACGTGAAGATCCTCGACTTCGGGCTCGCCGGCGCCGCCGACACGCCCGACTTCTCCGACGCCATGCTCGCCGGCACGCCGACCTACATGAGCCCCGAGCAGATCGACGGCCGCCCGCTCGACGCGCGCAGCGATCTCTACTCGCTCGGCGTCGTCGTCTACGAGATGCTGTGCGGCGATCCGCCGTTTGGCGGGCCGCAGCGGCAGGTGCTCAACGCGCAACGCTATCAGCACGCGCTGCCGCCCTCCGATCGCGTCGAGGGCGTGCCGCCCGATCTCGAATTGTGGGTGCTGCGCCTCTTGGCCAAGCGGCCCGAGGAGCGCTTCGCCTCGCCGCGCGCCGCCCGTCAGGCGCTCGAGGAGTGCGGCGCGCCGCGGACGCCGGCGCGCCATCGCGCGCGCGAATGGGGCTCGAACCAGTTTCCCGCGCTCACCGACGGCGGCATCATCGGGCGCGCCGCCGAGCGCGGGATCCTCAGCGATCTGCTCGAGCGCGCGCGCGGTGGCGAGTGCCACATGGCGCTCATCTCCGGCGAGTCGGGCTCGGGCAAGAGCGCGCTCGCCGAGGCCATCCTCGACGACGCGCGCGAGGCCGGCTGCGTGGTCTTGCGTGGCGCCTGCCGCGAGCACGAGTCGGTCACCTACAACGCGTTCGATCAGGCCGTCGACGGCGCCGCCACGGCGCTCGAGCGCGCGGTGCAAAAGGGCGAGCTGCAGAAGGCGGCGCTCGCCGAGGCCATCGGCGAGGATCTGGCGCTGTTGGCGCGGCTGTTCCCGGTGTTGCGCGAGCTGGCCACCGCCGAGACCGTCGAGTCGCTCCCGGTCGAGGTCGATCGCGAGCGCGCGTTCGCGGTGGTCAAGCGGCTGGTCGAGCGCGTGACCGCGCACCGACCGATCGTGCTGCTGCTCGACGATCTGCACTGGGCCGACGAAGATTCGCTGGCGCTGCTCGCCTATCTTCTGCGCGCGCCGTCGACGCGGCGCCTCTTCGTGATGGCGACGGCGTGGCCGCCCGGCGAGTCCGACGGCGAGGCGCTCGATCGCTTCCTGCGCAAGATGCGTCGCCCCGGCGGCGACGAAGTGCTCACGCAGCTGTGGCTCGGCCCGCTCGGCGCCGAAGAGGGCGCGCGCGTGGTCGAGAGCGCGCTGCGCCAATCGTCCGAGTTCGCGCCCGGCGCCATCGAGCAGATCTGCAAAGAGGCCGCGGGCAACCCGTTCCTCTTGGTCGAGCTGGCGCGCCTGCACTCCGAGCATCCCGAGCTCGACATCCCGACGGTGTCGATGGTGGTGCGCCGCCGCTTGTCGATCCTCAACGTCGACGAGATGGCGCTCGTCGAGCTGGCGGCCATCTCGCCCGGCCCGGTCGACGCCGAGCTTTTGCGCGCGGCGCTGCTCGAAGACTCGCGCGCGCTCTCGCTCGAAGGCGCCGGCCTGCGCCGCTTGTGCGGCCTCAAGATCTTGCGCGAATCGAGCCGCCGCGGGTCGTCTCTCGACGGGGAGCGCTACGATTTTTATCACAACCGGATCCGCGAGGCGATCAAGGCCGAGATCCCCGAGCCGCGCACGCGCATCCTCCATCGCCGCCTCGCCGAGACCATCGCGCAGCTGCGCCCCGACGACTCCGAGTCGCTGGTGCGCGAGCTGCTCCTCGCCGGCGAAGAGGCGCGCGCCGCGTCGCACGCCGAGGCCGCCGCCGAGTCGGCCATCGGCAAGCTGGCGCACGCGCGCGCCGTCGACTTGTACGCGTTGGCGCTGCGCCACTGTAAAGAGCCGCGCAAGGCCGCGTACCTGCGACTGCGGCTGGCTCATTCGCTCGAAGGCGCCGGCCGCTTCCGCGACGCCATCGAGCACTATCGCGACGGATTGCCCGAGGCTGATCTCAGCGCGCACGATCGGCTGTGGAACAAGATGCACCTCGCCAACTGCCTCATGGTCGACGGCGATCTCGAGGCCTCGGGCGCGCTCTGCGCCGAGGGG
>DASXOU010000172.1:0-3791 GCA_036494045.1 Polyangia bacterium
GCGCAAGATGTACTTTTTGCCCGAAGCGCGCGGTCGCGGGGCCGGCGCCGCCATCCACGGACGCTGCCTCGACGCCGCGCGCGGCTTCGGCTACGCGACCTGTTACCTCGAGACGCTGGCGTGCATGGACGCGGCGCAGAAGCTCTATCGCCGCTTCGGCTTTCAGCCGATCGCCGCGCCGATGGGCCACACCGGCCACTTCAGCTGCGACAGCTACTACGCGCTCGAGCTCTCGCGATGAAGCCGATCGTCATCCTCTCCGGCCCCGTCGGCGCCGGCAAGACGACCATCGCGCGCGCTCTCGTCGCCGCGTCGCCGCCGCCGGTCGTGCACATCGAAGGCGATCAGTTCTGGTCGTTCATCGCCAAAGACGCGAAGCGCGGCCGCGGCGCCAAGAGCTTCAAGACGCTGATGACGTCGATGACCGCCGCGGCGATTCCGTTCGCGCGCGCCGATTACGAGGTCATCCTCGATTTTTCGATCCCGCCCTGGTTCCTCGACACCACGCGCGCCGTCGCTGCGCGCGCCGGCGAAATCGCGCTCGCCTACGTCGTCGTGCGTCCGAGCGAGCGCGTCTGCGCGGCGCGCGCCGCCAACCGGCCCGCAGGCGCCATCGCCGACTACGCGCCCTATCGCGAGCTCTACGCCGACTTCGACGGCTGGCCCGCGCACACGCTCGCCGACGACGACAGCGACGCCGCGACGCTCGCCGCGCGCATCCGCGAGCGCCTCGACGCCGGCGCGTTCGGCCTCAGTTCGACGGCAACGTGAACGCGCGCGTGATCGTGCGCTGAACGCCGCCTTCGGCGTACGTCCAGGTGCGCCCGTCGACGGAGAAGCGCAGCGCGTACTTCGCCGTCGTCCAATCGGCCATGTTGCGCAGCTCGTAGGGCAGCTGCCAGCGGAAGCGCTCGTTGTTGCCGACCCGCCCGACGTCGTCGATCCAATCGTCCGCGACCGCGCCGCCGTCCTTGGACCACTCGACCTCGGCCGCGACGTACTCGGGATGCGCCGGACTGCCGTCGGTGACGCCGCCGATCCAGAGGTCGACGTCGGCGAACAGGCAGGCGCGCTCGCGCGCATACTCGTCGATGACGATGGGATCCTCGAGCGTGTCGGCGTGCGTGCACGCGCGATCGGTACTGCCGCCGACGGCGCTCATCCAACCGATCGCCGGCGTCGGCGCGGCTACCACGGCAAAGACGTAGTTGGCGCCATAGTTCGAGTCCCACGCCTGACACGGCGGCGACGGGCCCGCGTTCTCGAACCACAGCGCCACCGACGTGCTGCCGGCGGGAATGTCGGTCACGAACGGCGCTGCGACGTCGCCGGCCATTGTCGTCATGACCACGCTGCCGGTCGCGATCGAGCCGCTCGGCGCAAACTGCGCGAAGGCGTCGAGCGACCACAGGCGATGGCCGTCCTCGCTGCCGCGACACGCCGTCAGCCGTCCGAGATCGTACTCGACCGAGAGCTGCCCGCCGGCGACGAGCGCGCCGTGCTGCGCCTGGGTCCAGCCGCCGGCGAAGCTGACGGTGCCGAGCGGACCTGGGCCCGGGCACACCGCCGGCGCGTCGCCGATGGAAAAGCCGTTCGACGCGTCGACGTGGAAGCTGTCGAAGTCGCCGGGCAGGCGGTTGTGATCGAAGAGCCGCACGCCCGTCGTCGTGCGCGCAAAGGCGATGAAGTCGGCCGCCGCCAGCAGCTGGAAGCGCGCGACGAAGCGCGTGAAGCCGGCCGGCGCCGCTCCGTCGCCCGCCGGCTGCGCGTCGACCTCTTGCCAGCCGGCGCCGTCGGCGTCGAAGAGCACGCCCGGGGTGGCGCCGGGATCGGCGAGGAGCCCGTTGGCGACGTCGATGGTGGCGACGATGCCGGTCGAGCGGTCGGCGAGAAAATCGGCGCGCCGGAGGACCACGCGGCACTCGCGATCGGCGACGTCGACATCGCCCGCGTCTTCGCTGCCGGCAGAATCGGTCGTGAACGGCGCTCGCGCCGACCGCGCGCCGCCATCGACCACGCCGCCCGAGCACGCGCCTATTAATAGGAGGGAGAGCCAAGCTCCGCGCTTCATGAGCGCGTTAGTCGCTCAGATCTGAGTCACTGTCAAGCCTGGCGAATCCTACGAGTCGGCCGGCGCCATCGTCCCGCGGTTGCGCGGCGCCCACAGGAGCTCGGCGATGGTGACGCCGATGAAGCAGAACGTGCCCATGAACAGGCACCACGGCAGCCACGGCGGGACCTTCATCGCCAGCCCGATCGCGCCGAGCACGAACATCCCGATCGAGAGCACGAGCGACCCCGCCAGCCGCCAGCCGGCGCTGACGACGGGCGACACGAACGCGCCGAAGAGCGCGACCACCCCGCCCAACCCGACGAAGAACACCATCAGCTTCGGGATGTGTGCGCCGGTCGCGACCACGAACAGCAGCGTCAGCCAGAAGCTCAAGAGAAAGCTCATCATGCGAACCATGAGGACCTCCGGACCGATCGTGTGCATCGGCCGCGCCGAGGCGCTCGCTCGCCGGACGGCCCGGCGCTCGCTTTTCTAGTTCGGCGCGACCGCGCAGCGGTCGGCGATGAGCCCGCGCAGCCAGCGCACCGCGGCGTCGCTGCGCTTGGCGATGCGCCGCACGCCCGTCGACGAGGTGCGCACCGGTACCGCGACCACCGGACAGGCGCCGTTGCCGGCGAAGGCCGCCGTCGACTCGGCGAGGAGCAGCGGGTCGACCAGCACCAGCACCGCCGGCTGCTCCGCCTTTCGCTTCACCGCCGCGTCCACCGTCGCGGTCAGCGACGGCATGCACCCGGCGGCTTCGACGATGCGTCGAATCGCCTCCTGAATGGCGCGGTCTCCGCAAACGACAATGACGACTCTGGGCGCGGCTTCGGCCATGGCTCTGCCGATGAGACGAGGCCAGTGGAATCCGCGTTCCCAAACGCGCGAAAGATGCGCGTCGGCCCGGCGCATGACGGTTGGCACGCGGGCTGCTTTTCAACGTTACGTGTCGCTGAGCCGCCTCCTCATCGCCCGCAAGCAGGAGATCCTCGACCGCTGGCGCACCCGCGTCGGCAAGAAGCTGGCCGGCGGCGCCTTCGACCGGGGCGCGCTCGAGGACGATTGGAGCGCCTTCCTCGACGACCTGGCGCGCCTGCTCGATCGGCACGACGGCGACATCGAGCAGCACGCCGCCGACGGCAGCGCCCACGGCGCTCAGCGGCTGGGGCTCGGCTTCGACGCCAGCGAGCTGGTGCGCGAGACCGGCATGCTCCACGCCGTGGTGCTGCAGACCGCCGCCGAGCATGGCTGCGCCTGCGACGCCGAGCAGCAGCTACTGCTGGTACGGTATTTCTACGCCACGCTCGCCACCGCGGTCGGCGAGCACAACCGGCGCCGCGACGCCGCCGTCGAGCGCGAGACCGTCGCCGAGCTCGGCCGCCTCGCCGGCGATTGCGGCGGCAGCGACTTCCCCGCCGCGTTCGGGCGGCTGCACGCCTGGGCCGCCAGCCGCACCGCCGTCGCTGCCGGCCACGAGCGCTTCTCGCTCGCTTCCGTGCTCGCCGACGCCGTCGCCGAGGTGCGGCCGGTCGCCATCGCGCGCGCGGTCACCGTGCTCGTCGACCTGGCCACGCCGATCGAGGTCGAAGGCGCGCGCGATCTGTTGCGCCGCGGCGTCGTCCGCGTGCTGGCCGAGGCGGTCGGCGCCACGCCGGCGGGCGGCAGCGTCATCGCGCGCGCCCAGATCCTGCTCGGCGGACGCGCGCGCATCGACATCCAGGATCAATGCGGCGGC
>DASXOU010000173.1:0-1505 GCA_036494045.1 Polyangia bacterium
GACGCTGCTGTGGTTCGTCGGATCGGGGCGCGCGGTCCCTGTCACACATCTCCACACCTGTGTAGCCAAAGGAGACGGCGTTCTCCTTCGCCGGTGTCCAGACTCCCACGGTTGCAATGTCTTGTTTGCAGCTGACATCGCGATTTTGTTGCGGAAGTCAGCCAACAATTGCGCTATCAAGGCATCGTGCGGCGTGCTTTTTTCGTAGCGCTTTCGGCGTCGCTTTCGTGCGGCGGCGGCAAGGCTGCGCTGCCGACGTCGACGCCACCGCCGTCGACCTACTTCGTCGCCGAGCGCACCGACACGACGTTCAACACCGCCGATCACTTCCTCGCGTCGATCGAAATGCAGATCTCCGGCGAGCCGTTCGCGCAGCTGCTCGGACGCAACCTCGCCGGCTACGATCGCTTCAATCGCACGCCCGATCTCTACTTCGATCCCGACACCGGCCGCCCGAGCGTCGACACGCTCGGCTATTCGACGGCGATCGAATCGTACGAGTACTCGAAGCAGCCGATGAACAACACGTCGTTCGAATCGGGCGCCGGGCTCGCGCTGCAATTTGGACCGCTGCTCAATCCGAGCCAGGTCAACGGCGACGAAGCGGTCGCGCTCTTGCGCACGCGCATTCAAAATTTCGCGCTGCAATCGAACGCCGGCGGCGCGCCCGGAACGAACTTCGTCGTGTCGCCGGCGCCCGTCGACAACCCGCTCAACGTCTACGGCTGGCCCGGCTACTGGCCGGCATTCGCCGAGTTCACGAGCTTCGATACGACGATCGCTCCGGCGACCAACGGCAACCGCCTCTTCTGCAGCTTCACCGCGGGCTACGCCGGAAGCGGCGCCGGCTCGCAGCTCATCGGCGACTACGAGTGCTCCTACAACTCGCTCAATCTGCCGAACCGCGACGGCCAGGTCAGCAAGATCCTCGCACCCGACGCGCTCGGCTACGCGACGTGGAAGCAAGGACTGTGGACGATCAATTATTGGCAGACGATGCACGACGGCGCCGGCAACGGCATCACCTTCGTCGCCGACGGAGATGTGCCGCAGGTGGGCGTGCACGGCAACGGCGTCGTCGGCAAGTTTCCCGACCCCAATGATCCGACGGGGCAGGCGCTCGTCGACGGCGTGCCCGGCGTCTATCTCGGCGACACCGTCATCGAAGGGTTTCAAGGGCAGACGATGATCGACGAGATGGACAACAAGGCGGCGCTGCTCACGCGCGTGCTCTTGACCGGCGACGGCGCGACGTTCGCCGGATTTGCTACGACGAAGGCGGCGCTCGATTACGATTACAAGTCGCCGCTGCGCTGGTGGCCGGCGCAGACGATGGTGACCGAGAGCTCGGCGCAGCCGCCGCAAGGGACGTCGTGGAAATATTTCCCGCAGCCGCTGCGCTTCGTGCCGTCCGACGGCGCGAGCCACCTGCGCGGGCTGACGGCGCTCGCCGGCGGATTCGCGACGTTCTACGCGCTCACCGATTTCGCCAATCCCGACGTCGG
>DASXOU010000174.1:0-6148 GCA_036494045.1 Polyangia bacterium
AGAACGTCGTCGAAGCCGACGATTGGGCGCACCTCGACGAGAAGCTCAAGCCGCTGGCGGCGGCGACGGCGGCGGTGACGGCGCCCGAGACCAAGGCGCCGGCGAAGTCGGCGTCGCTGCCGGCGAGCTGTCATCCGCCGAAGGAGACCGATCTGGCGCGCGCGCAAAGGCGCGAGGGGCAGTGGCTGGCGTGGCTGCGCGGCGAGGCGGCGATCGCCAAAAAGGATGCCGGCGGCGCGGTGGCCGCCGCCGACAAGATCGCGGCGGCGACGCCGAAGGACGATTCGTTCGCCGACATGATGCGCGCCGCCGAGCTGACGCTGCGCGGGCGCGCGGCGATCTTGCGCGGCAACGTGCTGCCGGGGCTGAAGCAGATCCGGCAGGCGGCGGACCTCGAGGATCGCGAGACGCCGTCGGGGCCGATCGAGAGCGGCGTGAGCGCGCGCGAGCGGCTCGGCGAGGCGCTCCTGGCGCTGCGCCGGCCGGCCGACGCGCTCGTCGAGCTGCGTCGCGCACTCGCGCTTCATCCGCGCCGCGCGCGCGTGCTCCTCGGCTGCGCCCGCGCCGCCGGCGCCGCGCACGATGCCGCCGCAGCAGCCGGCTATTGGGCCGACCTCATGCGCGTCTGGGCCCACGCCGACGCCGACACCCCCGGCCTCGACGAAGCCCGCCACGCGGTTGCCGCGCGCTAGACCTGTTACGCTCGGCGGATGCTGAGACTCGTTGCGCTCGTGCTTGCTCTGGCGTGCTGTCCGCTCGATGCGCTGGCCGCGCCGCCGCCGCCGGCGATCCCGGACACGCCCGCGGGCCACGCGCTCAAGGCGTGGCTCGACGCGTTCAACAGCGGCGACGCGGCGCGCATCAAGGCATTCGCGGCGCGCTTCTGGCCCGACGACCCGGTCGAGCGGACGATCGGGTTCGCCAAGCAGACGGGCGGCTTCGATCTCCTCGAGGTAATCCCGGCCGATCGGCTGCACCTCCGCGTCCGCGTGCAGGAGAAGCTGAGCCCCACGCAAGCGGTGGGCACTATCGAGGTCAAGGACGCCGATCCGCCGACGATCACCCGCTTCAACCTGCGCGCGATCCCGCCCGGCATGAGCGCGGCCGACATGGACATCAAGATCGACGCCGCCGGGCGCGCGCGCATCCTCGACGGCATCGCCGCCAAGATCACCGAGTTCTACATCTATCCCGAGATCGGCAAGAAGATGATCGAGGCCATGCGCGCGCACCAGAAAAAGGGCGAGTACGACGCCATCACCGACGGCATGGCGTTCGCCGAGCTGCTCACCAAGCAACTGCAAGACGTCAGCCACGACAAGCACCTGCGCGTCGACTGCATGCCCGAGGTCGTGCCCAAGGACGATCCGCCGCTGATGGCCGAGCGGCCGATCGACCCCGAGTTTCGCACGTTCATGGAGCGGCAGAACTGCGGCTTCGAGAAGGTCGAGCACCTCCCCGGCAACATCGGCTACGTGAAGCTCAACTTCTTCGGCGACCCGCGCGTGTGCGGCGCGACGGCGACGGCGGCCTTCGGGTTCCTCGCGCACGTCGACGCCATCATCTTCGACCTGCGCGAAAACGGCGGCGGCGATCCGAGGATGGTGCAGTACGTCGAGTCGTACCTCTTCGGCGAGCGCACGCACCTCAACGATCTGTGGGTGCGCAAGACCGGCAAGGCCACTGAATATTGGACCAAGCCCGAGCTGCCCGGCGCGAAGCTCGCCAAGCTGCCGGCGTTCGTGCTCACGTCGTCGCGCACCTTCTCGGGTGGCGAGGAGTTCACCTACGACCTCAAGACGCTCAAGCGCGCGACCATCGTCGGCGAGACCACGGGCGGCGGCGCGCATCCGGTGTCGCCTCACCGCGTCGACGATCACTTCGCCATCGGCGTGCCGTTCGCGCGGCCGATCAATCCGATCACCAAGAAAGATTGGGAAGGCACGGGCGTGGCGCCGGACGTCAAGGCGCCCGCCGATCAGGCGCTCGAGGTCGCGCTCAAGCTCGCGGGCGAGAAGCTGCGCAAGAAGTAGCGCGCGTCAGACTTTGAGATCCTTCATGACGCGATTGGCGGCGTTGTGGCCGGCCGCGCCGATCACGCTGCCCGCGGGATGGCAGCCGGCGCTGCACGAGTACAACCCCTCGAGCGGCGTCGCGTAGGGCAAGCGATCGGCGAAGCCGAAGCCGTTGTCGACGTGGTGGATGTGGCCGTGCCGGATGCCGAAGTGCTGCTCGATCTTGGCCGGATGCAGCGGGAAGGTGTCGACCACCAGATCGCTCGTGCCCGGCGCGAAGCGATCGCAGATCGAGAGCAGCTGCTTGACGTACTTGCCCTCCTCCGCTTCCCACGTCGTGCCCTTGAGCGCGTACGGCACCCATTGCACGAACAGCGCCGAATTGTGATTGCCGGCGTCGTCCTTGAGCGACGGATCGACCGTCGTGTGGATGTACCACTCGATCGTCGGGAACGGATCGAGCTCGCCACGCTGCACCATCGCGAAGCCTTCCTTGATGTGGCGCATGACGTCCTTCTCGTCGGGCAGAAGGTGGATCGTGGGGCCGTACTGGCCGCGATCCTCGGGCAGGCACTTGAACTTGGGCAGCCCGCGCAGCGCCATGTTGACCTTGAAGGTCGAGCCCGGCTTCTCGTAGCCGTCGAGGCGCGCGTTGTAGTCGGCGGGCAGGCGATCGCGGCCGACGAGATCGCGCATGCGGAACGGATCGGCGTTGCACACGACGACGTCGGCGCTGAGCTCCTCGCCCGACGCCAGCACCACGCCGCGCACGCGGCCGCCGTCGAGCTTGAGCGCCTCGACGCGCTTGTCGGTCTCGATGACCGCGCCGTGCTCGCGCGCTTTTTCCGCCATCATGCGCGTGACGGTGCCCATGCCGCCCTTGACGATCATCCAGGTGCCGTCCGAGCCGGGCAGGCGGCACATGTTGTGGATGAGGAAGTTCATGCCGGTGCCGGGCGTGTCCCACGAGCCGTAGAGCCCGGAGAAGCCGTCGGTGACGGCGTACATCGCGCGCACCAGATCGCTCTTGAACCCGAAGCGGTCGATGTACTCTCCGACGGGCTTGCGGCACAAGTCGACGAAGTGTTGGCGCAGCTCCTTGCGCACGTATTTTTCCGCGGTGTCCTCGATCGACAGCGGCTCTTCCATCCACGTGCGCGCGATGTCGTCGCGGATCTTTCCGATCTCGTCGTTCATCGCGACGTTCGCCTTCCAATCCTCGGCGGAGAAGAAATCGATGAACTGCCGCTTCATCGACTCGGTGTCGCTGCCGAAGAGGAGATAGCGCGTGTCGGTCGTGGGCAAGAAGTAGTGCGGATCGCGGCGCATCACCGGAATCTGCACGCCGGTCGCGGCCATGATCTCGGGCGGCATCAGCCCGAGCAGGTACGCGCCCGTCGAGGTCGCCAGGCCGGGCGCCTTCTTGAACGGCCGCTCGGTGCGCACCGCGCCGCCGATCACCGGCTTGTCCTCGAGCACGCGCACCTTGACGCCGCGCTTGGCCAACATCACCGCAGCGACGAGGCCGTTGTGCCCCGCGCCGACTACGATCGCCGTCTTGCTCATGAGCGATACGTAGCACGCCGCCGCTACTATAATGAAGGGCCAATGCCCAACCGGCAGCGACACCGCGGCGCGCATCCCGAGGATCTGCGTCTGTTCGACCGCAGCCAGTGGAAGCGCATGAAGCTGGCCGGCGAGGAGATCGTGTACCTCCTCGGCCGCGGCTATCCCGTCGCCACCGCCGTCGACGTCGTCGGCAATCACCACCAGCTCGAGGCGCGCCAGCGGCTCGCCATGCAGCGCATGCTCTGCTCGGGCGATCAGCGCACGCGCCGCGCCGCGCGCGCGATCGAACGCACCGCGGCACGCGGCCGCACGCTGCTCATCGACGGCTTCAACCTCATCATCACCATCGAGGTCGCACTCTCGGGCGGGCTGGTGCTCGACTGCGCCGACGGCACCGTGCGCGATCTGGCCGGCTTGCGCGGCTCGTACCACCCCGTCGACGAGACCGACGGCGCGCTCGAGCTCATCGGTCGCGAGCTCGGCGCGCTCGCTCCCGGCGGCGCGCGCATCTTTCTCGACGCGCCGGTCTCGAACTCGGGCCGGCTGCGCGCGCGCATCCTCGACTTCGCGCATCGCTGGCCCTTTGCCGTCGACGCCGAGGTCGTGCCCAACCCCGACGCGATCCTGGCGCGCGCCGACAACGCGGTGTCGAGTGACTCGGCGATCCTCGATCGCTGCGGCTCGTGGCTCAACCTCGGCCGCTTCATCGTCGACCGCCACATCCCACAAGCGTGGCGCAGCGGAATGTTCACGCTGCCGTCGCGTGTTGCGGAATAGGAAGAACATGGAGGCCACTGAGCAGAGCGCGCGCCCGTCGTCGATTCCGTGGTTCGTCTGGTGCACGGTCGTGGCGGTCACCTCGGCCATGATCGGCGGCCACTGGGACATCTCGTGGCACCGCTCGATCGGGCGTGACGCCTTCTGGACCGCGCCGCACATCGCGATCTACCTGTGCGGCGTGCTCGCCGGCGTGGCGTCGGCCTACTTGATCCTGTCGACGACGTTTGGCCGCGAGCGCGAGCTCGGCGAGGCGTCGGTGTCGATGTGGGGCTTTCGCGGGCCGCTCGGCGCGTTCATCGCCGCGTGGGGCGGCGTGGCGATGCTGACCTCGGCGCCGTTCGACGATTGGTGGCACTCGGCGTACGGGCTCGACGTCAAGATCATCTCGCCGCCGCACGCGCTGCTCTCGCTCGGGATCTTCTCGGTTCAGGTGGGCGCTCTCTTGCTCATCCTCGGCTACATGAACCGCTCGGAGGGCGAGCTCAAGCAGAAATTCCTGCGGCTCTTTTTGTACGTCGGCGGGACCATCGTCGTGCTCGGCACGCTGTTCCTGATGGAGGAGACCGGCCGCACGCGCATGCACACCGCCGAGTTCTATCGCGCGGTGGCGATCGGGATGCCCTTCATCCTCGTCGGCATCTCGCGCGCGGCGCCGCATCGTTGGGCGTGCACCATCATGGCGGCCCTGTACACGATCTTTCAGGCGGCTCTGATCTGGATCCTGCCGCTCTTCCACGCCGAGCCCAAGCTCGGGCCCGTCTATTACAACGTCACGCACTTCGTGCCGCCGGGATTTCCGCTGCTGCTCATGGCGCCGGCGGTGGCGCTCGATCTTCTGCGGCGCGTGTCGTCGCGCTGGGGCATGTGGCGGGAGACGCTGGCGACGGGCGCGATCTTCGTGGCCGTGTTCATCGCGGCGCAGTGGCCGTTCGCCGATTTTCTGCAGTCGCCGTGGTCGCGCAACTGGTTCTTCGGCACGCACTACTTCGGCTACTACGAGCATCCGACGCGGCTCGATCGGCAATATCGCTTCGGGCCGTCGGGGAGCTTCGGCCATTTCGCGGGCGTCATGGCGATGGCGATCGTCGCCGCCATGCTCGGCAGCGCGCTCGGGCTGCGCCTCGCCAACTGGATGCGGAGGATCAAGCGATGACGCGCGCGATCGCGTTGGCCGTCGCCGTCGTCGTCGTCGTTGGCTTGCCGGCGACGGCGTCGGCGCACGTGGGCAGCCCCGACGTTTACTTCGAGGGCGCGGCCGGGCCCTATCGGCTGCTGGTGACGGTGCGGCCGCCCGACGCCGTGCCGGGGATCGCGGAGGTGACGGCGCGCATCGCGGATCCGGCCGACGCGAGCATGCGCGTGACCATGGTGCCGCTGCCGGCCAAGGGGATCGGCGCGCGCTTGTCGCCGACGCCGGACCTGGCGGCCCGCGACGGCGTCGACGCGCGGACCTTCGTCGGACACTTGTGGCTGATGCAGGCGGGCGCGTGGCAGGTGCGCATCGCCGTCGACGGCGCGCGCGGGCGCGGCGAGCTCGCGGTGCCGGTGCCGGCGCTGCCGGCGCGCACGAAGAAGATGCAGACGGCGCTCGGGCTCGGCCTGCTCGGGCTGCTTCTGGTGCTCGCGTTCGGCGCCATCAGCATCGCCGGCGCCGGCGCGCGCGACGCGTCGCTGCCGCCGGGCGAGGCGCCGTCTCCCGAGGCGCGCCGACGCGGCGCGCGCGCGCGCATCATCGCGGCGCTCGTCGTGGTGGTCGCGCTCGTCGGCGGCAACGCGTGGTGGAA
>DASXOU010000175.1:0-5908 GCA_036494045.1 Polyangia bacterium
ATCGAGCCCTCGTTGGTCACGTGCGGCTTGACCGTGAGGTTGAGCTTGGCGTCGACGAACACGGTGTTGGCGCCGGCGGCCGACACGACCGAGATCGGGATCGACGTGCCCTGCTCGATCGACGCCTCGATGTTGTCGAGCGTCATGATCTTCGGCGCCGACACGATGCGCACGTTGCCGGTGTTCTCCAGCGACGAGAGCCGCAGGTTGATGTTGATGGCGCCGTTGAGCGATCCGAGCGTCAGGCCGAGCGCGCCGCCCGAGCCGGTGCCGACGGCGGCCGGCATGTTAACCACGTAGTTCGGCGACAAGGCGCCGCCGAGCTGCAGGCCGTTGTTGTTGCTGGTCGCGTCGGTCGCGCCGCCGGCCACGCCCACCGTCGACGGGAAGGCCGCGCCGGTCGCATTTCCCGTGGCCGCCGAGTTGAGCGTGTTGCCGCCCCACTGGATGCCGATCTCGCGCGTGAAGTTGGTGGTCGCCTCGACGATGCGCGCCTCGATCAACACTTGCGGCGTCTGCGTGTCGAGGTGGTTCACGAGGTCCTCGGCCAGCCCGATGTTCGCCGCCACGTCGGTGACGATGAGCTGATTGGTGCGCGCGTCGACCGACACCGTGCCGCGCGGCGACAGCACCTCGCGGATGCGCGGCAACAGAAGCGTGCCGTCGGCGTAGCTGAGCGGGATCAGCTTGGTCTGCGGCCGCTCGAGCTCGACCGCCGCCTTGCGCCGCGCCACTTCCGCTTCGAGCTCCTTCTCCAGCACCGACTGCGGCGCGACGCGGATGAGGTTGCCTTCGCGCTGCACGCCGAGCCCCTTGGCCTTGGCGATGACGTCGAGCGCCTGATCCCACGGCACGTCGCGCAGGTGCATCGTGACCGTGCCCTTGACGTCGTCGCTCAAGATGATGTTCACCTGCCCGACCTCGGCGATGAACTTCATGATGTTGTGGATGTCGGCGTTGACGAAGTCGAGCTCGATGCGCCGCCCCGTGTACACGTGACGCGGGCGCGCCATGGTCGCGCCGCCGCCCAGCGCCGACGCCAGCTGCATCGGCACCGGCGCCGCGTAGCCGGCGACCCTGGTCGGCGCGACGTTGCGCGTGGCCGCGCGCGGGAACTCCCACGTCAGCGTGCCCGCGTCGCGCGTCAGCTTGGGCTGCGCGTGCCCGCCGCCGTCGGCGAGCGCGACTTCCACCCGCACCGCGCCGGCGTCGTCGGGATCGGCGTAGGCTGACACGCTGCGAATCGGCCCGGCGAAGGCGCTGGCGTCGAGCGTGCGCTCCAGCTTCTTCGGCAAGGAAGCGCCCGCGATCTTGAGCACCGCTTTGTTGTCATCGGCGCGCAGCACGGTCGCCTCGGCGCCCTTGTCGCCGACGTCGACGATGACGCGCTCGGCGTCGCCGTCATCGGCGAAGCGCACGTCGCGCACCTTGTTCGACGCGTTCGGCGCCAGCTTCTCCGTCGGCAGCGCGTCCTTGGCCGCCACTTTCACAACGGCCGCCGGAGCCGGCGCCGCCATCTTCGCCGGCGTCGGCACCATCGCCAGGCGCCTGCGCGTCTCGGCCTCGATGCGCGCCAGCTCGGCGCGCGCCGCCACCAACCGCGAGTCGAGCGCCGCGCCCTCGGCGCGCTTCTTGTCCCCTTCGGCCACCAGCCGCGCCATCTCCGCCTGCGCCGACTGCAGCTCGCTGCGCGCCGTCGCCAGCGCCGCCTGCTTCTTCTGCTGCTCGCCGGCGACGCGCGTCATCTCCGCCTGCGCCGCCACCAGCTTCTTCTGCAGCGCCGCGCGCTCGCCTGCCAGCTGCGCCTGCAATTCGCCGCGCTCGCGCTCGATCCGCGCGCGCTCCTCGGCCGACTGCTGCGCCGCCTGCGACTCCTCGACGCGCGCCGCCTTCTCCGCCGCCTTGCGATCGGCGTCGAGCTTCTTCAGGTCCGCCTGCGCCTTCGCCAGATCGGCACGCGCCCGCGCCGCCTCCGCGCCGGTCGCCCGCGCCGCGTCCGTCTTGCGCTGCAGCTCGTCGTTGCGCGCCTGCAGCTCGCTCGACTTACGATCGAGCTCCGTCGACTTGCGATCGAGCTCGCTCGACGCCGCCGCCAGCGCATTCGACTTCACCGCCAGCTCGCCCGACGTCTTCGCCAATTGATCGTTGCGCGCCGCCAGCTCGTTCGACTTCGCCGCCAGCTCGGCCTCGAGCTTCTTTGACTCGGCGCGCGCCGTCTCCAGCTTGGCCAGCTCCTTCTGCCGCGCGTCCGCCGCCCCCTGCATCTCCTTGCGCACGCCGTCGAGCCGCGCGCTCTCCTGCGCCCGCGCCTCGGCCGCCTTGCGCGCCTCGCGCTCGGCCGCCTGCATCTTCTCCAGCGATCCCGACGCCAGCGCCGCCGCGTGCTCGGCGCGCTCGACCGCCTGCGCCCGCTCCGCCGCCATCGCCTCCGCGTCGCGCCGCGCCGCTTCGACGCGCGCGCGCTCGCTCTCTTGCGCCGCCGCCAGCTTGGCCAGCTCCGCGCGCGCCTTGTCGAGGTCGGCCTGCGCCGCCGCCTGCGCCGCCGTCTGCTTGTCGGCCGCCGCGCGCAACGCCGTCAGCTTCTCCTGCTCCACGCGCGCCGCCGCTTCCGCCGCCTGCGCCCGCGCCGCCGCCTGCGCCGCGCGATTGTCCGCTTCACGCGACGCCGACTCCGACGCCCGCGCGCGTTCGTCCGTCGCCCGCGCGCGCTCCGCCGCCGCCGCCGCCTGCGCCAGCTTCGTCGCTTCGTCGACGCGCGCCGCCGCCCGCCGCTCCTCGGCCATGCGCGCCGCGTCCGCCGCCGCCTGCCGCGTGCGCGCCGCGTCCGCCGCCTCGACCAGCTTCAGCTGCCGACCCTCGGCCGCCTTGCGCACCGCCGCCTGCGTCTCCGCCAGCTTCTTCGCTTCCGCGTCGCGCTGCGCCGCCAGCGCCTGCGCCTCGACGCGCAATTTTCCCAGCCGCTCTTCTTCCGCGGCCACTTCCGCGCGCTGCTGGTCGCGCTGCGACTGCAGCTGCGCCGCCGACTGCGCCGATTGCGCCGTCGCCGTCGACGCGCGCGACTGCACGTCCTTCAAGCGCGCCTCTTCCGCCTTGCGCGCCGCCGTCACCCGCTCGAGCTCGTCCTTGGCCGCCTGCGCGCGCGCCCGTGCCGCTTCCGCCTCGCGCATCGCATCGTTCGCCCGCGCCACCGCCGATCGCTCCGCGTTCTCCGCCACCAGCCGCCGCTGCTCGGTCGCCTGCGTCTGCGCCTCGGCCTCGACGCGCCGCTTGTGCGTCTCGTCCAGCTTCGCCTGGTCGGCGCCCGCCGGCATCGGCTCCTCCGGCGTCACCGTGATCACGAGATCGTGCCCGACCGTCTTGACGTCATAGCTCGCCTGACGCTTGAAGCCGATCATCACGCGCGCCGTCTTCGACACGTCGCTCTGATACTGCGCCATCGCGATCTGCCCGACCGCCCAGGTATCGACGTCGATGGGCCCGGCGCGCAGATCATCGGCGCCGATCTTCCCGTCGGCCACGTCGACGACGACGCGCGCCGGCTTCTCCAGCCGATAGGCCGTGAAGCTCGGAGTCGCCGACCCATGCACGACGATCACCGTCTTGCCCCCGTCGGCGCGAGCCGTCACTTTCGTGACGACGTTTTCTGCCGCGCTCGCCACCCCTGCGAGCACCAGCATCGTCGCCAATGCGAAAAGAGAAACGCGCCTCATGACGGCTCCTTGATTATCGAAAGTCGTCGCATCCATCGTCGCATCACTGCCCCACGTTCTCGCCCGCGTGCAGCTCCACCACGCGTTCGGTCACCTTCGGTTTCCCACCCGCCCCGAGGTCCTCTTCGATCTGGAAGAACACGCGATCCGGCGCCACGCGCGTCACCAGCGCGTCCACCTTCGACACGTGATCGCCGCGCACCACCGACTGTCCCGTGCCCGTCGGATCGATGAACATCGCCTTCGGCTGCATCCCATTGCCGCCGACGATCGCCGCCAGCTTCAGCTCCTCGAGCGCGAACTTGTCGAGGATGATGCGATGCTGCGGCTTGACGTTCACCACCTGCGTCGCGAACGTCGACAAGAACGAGCGGAACGGATCGCGGTTGTTCGCCGTCTCCTTGAAGTCGTCGTTGGTCAAGACGCGCTTGCGCACCTCTTGCAGCAGCGACTCCTTCGACTGCTCCACGCCCGGCTGCAGCGACGCCACCGGCGAGCCCGCCGGCGCCGCCGGCTTGGGCGGCGCATGTGGCGGCGGCGCGCCCTTGCCCTGATCGCTGTCGCCGCCGCAAGCCGCGAGGATCAGAAGCGCCATCATCGCCGCGCGCCTCACTTGCCACCTCCCGACGAGATCGACGTGCCGCTCTTATGCGCCGCGCCCGCGCCCTTGTCGGTGAACATGAAGGTCGTGGCCGTGAAGTTGGCGCGCAGAGGGTTCTGCTGATCGGGCGCCACGCCCGGCACCTCCGGCTCCATCGACAAATCCTCGATGTTGACGATGCGCTTGAGGTCGGCGACCTGCTTGAAGAAGTGGTTGATCTGATGATAGGTGCCCGAGAACGACATCTTGATCGGGATCTTCACGTACATCTCGACCGGCACCGCCGCCTCGCGCACGGACTCGACCTTGGTCAACCCGGTGAGCTCGACCTGCGCCGTCACGTTCTCGATGAACTGCTCGATGTCCGCTTCCTTCGGCAACACGCGCAGGAGCTCCTTCTGCTCCTCGAGCAGCGCGTTCACCTCGTTGCGGAACGCCAGATACTCCTGCTTGCGCTTCTCGTACTCCTTCTTCTCCTTCTCGAGCCGCGCCTGATCCTGCTCCAGGTGCTGCTCTTCGTCCTGCATGTCGCTGTAGAAGAAGTACCAGTAGCCGCCGGCCATCAGCGCGACGAGCCCGACGATGATCCCGAGCTTCACCGCCAGCGTCAGCGCCGCGATCCTGTCGAAGAAGTTCTGCATTAGTAGTTCACCCGACAGGTCAGGTCGAACGTCACGTACGAGACGTTCAACTTCGTGTCTATCGCCGGCTTCGTCTGCTGCCAGTTGACGTCGCTGAAGAACGCCGAGACCTGCAGGCGTTTCAAGAACTCGGCGACGTCCTCGTCGCTCTTGGCGCCGCCGCGGATCTTGACGTTGTGATTCTGCTCCGAGTAGCTGAGCAGCCACGCGCGCCGCGTGTCCCAATTCGGGTTGAACCCGGCGTTGGGGTTGCGCTTGATCGTCTCTTCGTACTGCTCCTTGTTGAACGTCGGACCCTTGCCCATGGTCAGGATGTCCGACAGCTCGCGCATCATGTACGTCGGTCCCGAGCGGTTCGCCTGCAGCCGCCGGATGGCGTCGCGCTGGCGGATGAGCTCGTCACGCTGCGCCTTGATGACGTCGTAGTCGCCGATCTCGGCCTTGAGCTTGGCGATGTCCTTCGACAGCTGCGTGTTGTGCTCGCGCATCTCGTTGATGTGCGCGACCTGCGTGCCGTGAAAGACGATGATCCCGACGAGCGCCGCCGAGAACACGATCACGCCGATGAGCAGCTGCCGCTGCCCCTGCTCCCGCCGCTTCGCTGCCTTTACCGGCAGCAGGTTTATTTTGATCATTGAAACTTATCCCCGGGTGAACGGAGAGCGAGCCCGAGAGAAACCATCGCCTGAGGCCCGTGACTGCGCAAAAATGCCGGATCGATGTTCGAGGCGCCCGAGTCGCGGAACGGCTCCACGATCTCGACCGGCACGCGCGCGCGCTGCTCGATCGCCGCCAGAAGCGGCGGCACCCGCGCCGACCCGCCCGACAGGTAGATCTTCGAGATCGTCGTATCCGGATGCGACGCCAAGAAGAAGTCGATCGACTTCTGGAACTCGCCCGCCATCTGCTGCGACGTCATCTGCAGGATGCGCGCGACGTCCGCCGAGGCATCGCCG
>DASXOU010000176.1:0-13903 GCA_036494045.1 Polyangia bacterium
CAGGTAGTCGAAGAGCGAGCGGCCGTGGGCCAGCTCGTAGCCGTCGCGGCCGGTGCGCACGACGTCGGCGAAGCGGCTCCACGCGTGCATCGAGTGCAAGGAGCCGCCGTAGAGCGTGATGTCGCGCATCGAGTCGGGCGCGTCCTTGCGCAGCGGCTCCGACAGCCGCGTCAAGCGGTAGCGGCGATCGCGGCCGCGCGCGAGCAGGCCGACGGCGACGAGCGCGCGCAGAAGGCGTGCCAGCGTATCGCGTTCGACGCCGGCCAGCGCCGCCAGCTCCTCGTCGCTGCGCGGCGCCGCGGCCAACGCCTCGACGAGCTCGAGCCGCGTCATCGCGTAGAGCATCTGCGTCATCCACACGCCGGTGAGCTGCTCGTAGAGCGCGATGGGCGCGGGCGTGAGGCGCTGCGCCAGCCGCACGACGAGGGAGTGAATCCAACCTCCGAGCCGATAGACGAACCGCGGCGGCGGCGCGGGCAGATAGCTCATGCGCCCTACCATAATCGAGCGCGATCACGCCGGAGTGCGGCGATTTGTCGCATTCCGCCCCGTCGGTGCGCCTGATATCGTGACGTGCGGAGGACTGTTCGATGGCGCAGCCCGAGGAGATCGTCGAGAGCCCCGGCTACGCGCTGTGCACCGTCGGGCGCGTGGTCGTGCTCGTGTGGAAGCAGCCGCCCGCCGCCGCCGGCGTCGCCGAGACGCGCCATCGCTTGCGCATGATGCGCGAGCGCGCGCCGTCGGAGAAAATGGCGTTTCTCACGGTCATCGAGCCGGCGGGCACGGCGCTCAACGTGCCGACCGAGGTGCGCGACGCGCTCTCGGCGATGCTCAAGGAGCTCCAGAAACAGATCGCGGCCGCCGCCGTCGTCGTCGACGCCGAGGGCTTTCGCGCGTCGCTGGTGCGCACCTTCGTGGCGACGATGAACCTCGGCAACCGTCTCGAGTTTCCCTCGAACACCGAGCGGCACGTCATCGCGGCGGCGCGCTGGCTGGCGGCGCGCGACCCGGCGCTGGCGATCGACGCCAACGACCTCGCCCAGGCGGTCGCCACGCTGCGCGCGCGCTGGGCGCCGGCCACGGCCGCGCGCGCACGCCTGTGAGTAGCGTCGCATAAGGCTGCGACAATTTGCCGCATTCCGGATCTGCACACTGCGTGCTACATGTACACGCAGACGTAGGAGTGTGTGCAGTGAAGGGAGTGGCAGATCGCGCGCCTTTCGGGGGGGTGGCGCGAAACCACGAGCGAAGCGAGCTCTTCGAGCTCCGTTCGCGCGACATCGTCAGCGAGCTTCTGGCGCAGCTGCGCCGCGTGCGGCCGGCGCTGACGCTGGTCCAGGGCGATCGCGAATGCGCGGCCGAGATCGCGCCGGCGCCGGCGGGCGGCAGCGATCTGACGCTGGCGGCGCTCGCGCCCGGCTTCGTGCACGGCGCCGTCGCTGCGCTGCGCTTTCGCCTGCACGACGCGCCCTTCCGCGTCGAGGGCACGCTCGGCCGCCTCGAGACCGGCCGCTGGCGTCTCGGCGCGGTGCGCGTCTTCAGCCTCGACCAGCGCGCCGCGCATCGGCTCGCGCTCAGTGGCGACGACGCGGTCTTGCGCTGGAGCGAGCTGGCCGACGGCGATGTCCGCCAGGGTGCCGCCACCGTCGACGAGCTCGGCGCCGAGGGCATCGGCTTCTCCGTCGCACCCGAGACGCTGCGCTCGCGCGACGGCAGCCCGTTCGCCGCCACGCTCGAGATCGACGGCCGGCGGATTCCCTGCCTCGCCGAGCCGCGCTATCGCCGTGACACGCCGACGCTGACGCGGGTGGGCGTGCGCCTGCACACGCGCGCCGCCCGCGGCGAGCTCGTCGACGCCTATCTGCGCCGCCGCTTTCCGCAGCTGTTGCCGCGCCGCGAAGCCGGCGCCGGCGACGTCGTCGACCTGCTCGATCGCTCGGGCTATCTGGCGTTGCGCCCCGACATGCAGCCCGAGCGGCGCTGGTTCGAGCGCAGCGACGACGACGACATCTCGCGCGACGTCTGCTTCCGCGCCGGCGACGGCGCGCTCATCGGCCACGTGTCGTTCACGCGCGCCTATCCGCGCGCCTGGCTCGGCCATCAGCTGGCGACGCTGCGCCATCACGCCGAAGCGACCGCCTGCCGTCGCTCGATCTACTTGCACATCGCCACCTATCCCACGCTCGTCGACGGCGATCAGGCGATGATGGTCGGCTACTACGATCGCGCGCGGCCGTGGCACCAGCGCTTCTTCTCCGGCTTCGTCGAGTGGCTGTCGGCGCCCGAGCTCGCCGTCGCCTACGGGCTCGATCGCTTCGAGCGCAACACGCGCGCGCCGGCGCCGATGTTGCCGCGCACCGCCGCCGTCGACGTGCACGCGCCGGCGGGCGACGAGCTGGTGCAAGCGGCGGCGCTCGTCCGCGGCCAGCTGCCGCCGCTCATCGCCGAGGTGCTCGACATCCACCCCGAGCGGCTGATCTCGTCGCAGCTCAATGGGCACTACGAGGCCACGCGCTACGAGCGCGGCCGCCACGTGCTGGTGCTGCGCGAGCGCGGCGAGTTCGTCGGCGTGGCGCTGTGCGAGATCGGCTCGCGCGAGCTCTCCATCTTCAACCTGTTCAACATGGCGCAGATCTTCGTCGCCACCGGCCGTTCACGCCCGTCGATCGCGGCGCAGCTGCAGCTCCTGTCGGCGGTGCGCGCGCTCTACGCCGCGCGCGGCGAGCACAACCCGATGATCGTGGCGCCGCCCGGCACCGTCGACGCCGCCATGGAGCCGGGCACGTTCCTGGCGGAGACGATGGGCATGATCGCCTGGTCGGGGCGCGCGCTGCGCCAGTACGAGAACTTCATCAACTACCAGTTCGGCGCGCAGCTGAGCGCGATCGGCTGAGGGAGGCGGAAATGGAATCGCTGTTGGCACAAAGCTACGAGCCCCACCTGCACGTCGCGCGGCAGCTCCTCGTCGACGACGCGACCGTCGTCGAGCTGCTCGATCCGGCGATTGATCCGGCGCTGCTCGAGCGCTTCCTCATCCAATTCAGCGCGCTCGGCGTGCAGATCACCGAGCCGGTCGACGGCTGGATCCGCCGCGCCGGCGAGCGCTGCGTCGCCCTCGGCCTCACCGAGCTCGGCCACTCGCTGATCACGCACGCCAAGCACGAGGCCGGCCATCACCTCATGCTCATCGACGACACGCGCCTGCTGAGCGCGCGCTGGAACGAGCGGCGCACGCCCGCGCTCGACGCCGACGCGCTCATGGCGCAGCCGGCGACGCCCGCCATGCGCGACTACATCCGACTGCACGAGGAAACGATCGCGGGCGAGCTGCCCTACGGCCAGGTCGCCATCGAGCTCGAGATCGAGCGCATGTCGACGACGTTCGGCCCGCGCCTCATGCAGCAGTGCCGCCGCGTGCTCGCCCCGGAGGTCCTCGCCGGGCTCAGCTTCATCAAGGAGCACGTCGCCGTCGACGTCGGCCACACCGCGCTCAACGAGAAGCTGATGGCGCGCCTCCTCCTTCTGCGCCCCGACGCCTCGACGCGGCTGTCGGCGATTGGCTCCGAGGCGCTGCGCATCTACGTGCGCTTCTTCGGCGAGTGCCTGGCGGCGGCCCGGCGCGACGTGGCGCGCGTCAGCTCGTGAGCTGGACCGCGTAGCTCGGCCGGCTGCGAAACGCGCGCACGACCTCGACGAGGTCGGCGGCGGCCAGCGTGCCCTTGCGCCGCTCGACGAGCCAGCGCGCCGCGGTGGCGAGATCCGATTCCACCGTCGAGGCGAACTCGAGCCGCGAGGCCAGGTTGATGGCGGCGACGACGCTGCGCACGATCGACGCGCGGAAGCCGGTGCCCTCGAACACGATGGCCGAGCCGGCGATGGCGCTTTGATACTCGCGCAGCATCTTCGACAGCGCCTCGCGCACCTCCGACGGCATGTTGGTGCCCGCGCGCGACTCGACGACGGCGAGATAGCTGAACTTGTCCTTCGGGCGTCGGGTGCGCACGAGCTGGAAGATGCGCTTGCACTCTTCGACGCCGGCCAGGACCGGCGGCTGCTTCCAGATGAGGACGACGCAGCTCTCGACGGTGAACAGGGCGAAGCCGGCAGTCTCGACGGCGTTCTCCAGGCGCGGGGGCATCAGATCACGCTCGTCAGCAGTCGCATATCCTCTTCATCGTACGCGACGACGCTCACTTGAGTATGTTTTTACCGCTACGTTTCTGTGCGGTCGCGCACGCGCGCAACAGGAGTGACCGGCCATCGGTTCGACCACTGTCGCAAATGAGGACAGTCTGACGCATTGCAAACTATCGACATCATTCGCCCTACATGTGGCATTTCGTATGCTTTGGGCCGCCGGCCATGATGAGGGGAATCGTGATGGGGCTCGCGCTCGTGGCGATGCTCGGGGGTGCGGCGACGGCGTCGCCGCTGAAGATTCGCAATGGCTCGTCGGTGCGCGTGGCGCTCGCCGGCAAGCGTGAGCCCGGCGTCGGCCTCAGGCCGCGCGCCGGCGGCTGGCAGCTCGAGCTGGCGCCGTCGCCAGGAGCGGTCGCCGACGTGTTCGACGTGACCGAGGGCGCGGCGGCGTCGAAGTGGACCGTACAGGTCGAGGACGGCGTCGTCTTCTTCGATCAGGAGACGTTCCTGCCCGGCCACGCCTATCGCGTTCTGCTGCGCCACGGCGCCGAGGCGCTCGGCGCGACGTTGGTGTACCTGTATCCGCCGACGGCGTCGACGCGCCATCGGGTCACGTTCGACGACGCCGAAGCGGCGAGCAACGGCGACGAGCTGACCATCAGCAAGAAGCCGGCCCTCTAGTCGTCGTCGTCGGTGAAGGCGGCGTCGAGGCGCGCGACGAGGTGGCGCAGCACCTCGAGCCGCGCGTGCCACTTCTTGTTGCCGCCGATGACCTTCCACGGCGCCCAGGCGCTGTTGGTCTCGTCGAACATCTGCTCGGCGGCGTCGACGTACTCGTCCCAGTGCTCGCGGTTGCGCCAGTCTTCGGGGCCGATCTTCCAGCGCTTGTAGGGATCGTTTTCGCGCTCCTCGAAGCGACGCTTCTGCTCGGGCTTGGTGATGGCGAGGAACACTTTGACGAGCACGGCGCCGTCGTCGACGAGCGCGCGCTCGAATTCGTTGATCTCGCGGTAGGCGCGCTTCCACGCCTTCTTCTTGCAGAACCCTTCGACGCGCTCGACGAGCACGCGGCCATACCAGGTGCGATCGAAGACGCCCCAGCGGCCCCGCTCGGGCATCCGCGTCCAGAAGCGCCACAGATAATGGTGTTTCTTTTCGTCCTCCGTCGGTGCGGCGATGGCGTGCACTTGATAGCCGCGCGGATCGAGCTTCTCGGTCATGCGCTTGATGGCGCCACCCTTGCCGGCGGCGTCCCAGCCTTCGAACGCGACGATGACGGGGCGGCCACCCTCGCGGGTCTTGAGCTCGGCTTTGAGGATCGCGAGCTGCAGGTCGGCCAACTCCTTTTCGTACTGCTTCTTGTCGGCGACGGCAGCGTCGTAGTCGAGCTTGTCCAGAATTCCCATGCGTCGATGCTACACTCGCGCCGTGCTCTCGCGACGGGGATTTCTGCGCGCCGGCATCGCCGGCGGCCTGCTCCTCGGCGGCGCGGCCATCGTCGGACGCTCGCTCTCCGGCTATCGGCTCGACGCGGCGACGGCGGCGCGGCTGCGCGCGCTGTCGCCCAAAGAGTATCTGGTGATGCAGGCGGTGGCGCGGCGCGTGCTCGCCGCCGACGCGGATGATGCGCCGAGCGCGGACGCGGTCGACGTCGCCGGCGCGGTCGACGTCTACGTGGCCAAGCTGCCGGCGGCGGTGCAGAGCGACGTGCGCGCGCTCTTGCAGCTCGTCGAGCACGGTTCTTCCTTGTTTCGCGGACGAGTGACGCGCTTCACGCACCTGGCGCCGGCCGAGCAGGACGCGGCGCTGGCCGACTGGCAGCGCTCGTCGCTGACGGTGCGGCGGCGCGGCTTCCAGGCGCTGCGCACGCTCGCGTTCCTCGGTTATTGGCGCGACGATCGCACGTGGCCGCTCATCGGCTACTCGGGGCCGATGCTGCCGAGGCGCGCCTTATGAGCCAGGCGGCGGTCGAGAGCGGACGCGACCTTGGGCGCGATCTGACGCTCGCGTGCGACGTCGTCGTCGTCGGCACCGGCGCCGGCGGCGCGATGGTCGCCCGCGAGGCGGCGCGCGCCGGGCTGAAGGTGATCGCGCTCGAAGAAGGCGCGTACTCGCTGCCGCGCGACTTCACGCAGCGCGAGGACGAGATGCTGCCGCTCCTCTTTCAAGACGGCGGCGGGCGCACCACCGACGACGGCGCGGTCACCGTGTTGCAAGGCCGCGGCGTCGGCGGCTCGACGGTGCACAACACCAACTTGTGCAAGCGCGCGCCGGCGCCGGTGCTCGACGGCTGGGGCGTCGACGGCTGGCGCGCCGCGGAGCTCGCGCCGCACTACGAGGTCGTCGAGCGCGACCTGTCGGTTGCGCCCATCGACGAGAGCCGCATCAACCGCAACAACGCGATCCTGCGCCGCGGCGTCGAGAAGCTGGGCTGGCGCGGCGCGCTCTTGTCGCACAATCGGCGCGGCTGCGTCGGCTCGGGCTTCTGTGAGCTCGGCTGCTCGTTCGACGCCAAACAGAACGCGCTCAAGGTGCTGGTGCCCGACGCCATCGCCGCCGGAGCGCGCGTCATCGCCGACTGCCGAGTCGAGCGCGTGCTCATGAAGCACGGACGCTCCGAAGGGGTGCTGGCGCGCGCGCTTCGCCGCGACGCTGCCGGCGGCGAGCGCGCCGGCGCGACCGTGACGGTGCGCGCGCGCGCGGTCTGCCTCGCCGGCAGCGCCGTCGGCTCGGCGGCGCTCGCGCTCAAAAGCGGGCTGCCCGATCCGTCGGGGCGCGCCGGCCGCGGCCTCAGGCTGCATCCCGGCGCCGCCATCGCCGGCGTGTTCGACGAGATCGTCGAGGGCTGGAACGGCATCCCGCAGAGCTGGGAATGCACCGAGAAGCTGGTGTTCGACGACGCGCCCGGCAACGACGAGCGCGCGTGGATCGTGGCCGCGTTCGCCCATCCGATCGGCATGGCGTCGTCGCTGCCGGGCTTCGGCGCCGCGCACATGAAGCTGATGCGGCTCTATCCGCGCATCGCGGTGCTGGCGGCGATGGTGCACGATCGATCGGAGGGGCACGTCGAGGTCGCGGGCGGACGGCCCGTCGTCAAGTACGCGCTCGACGCCGGCGACCAGCGCGCGCTTCTCGGCGGCATGCGCGCGTGCGCCGAGATCTTGTTCGCGGCCGGCGCACGCCAGGTGATCGTGCCGTTCGCCGATCCGCTGGTCTTGTCGTCGCCGGGCGAGCTCGCGGCTATCGTCGCGCGCGGCTATCGTCCGCTCGATCCGCTGCTCACCGCGGTGCATCCGATGGGCACGCTCGCGCTCGGCCGCGTCGTCGACGAGCGCGGACGCTGGCGCGGCGCCGACGGCGTGTGGGTGGCCGACGGCTCCCTGTTTCCGACCAGCCTCGGCGGGCCGCCGCAGCTCACGATCTATGCCGCCGGCCACAAGGTCGCGGGCCACGTGATCGAGGCGCTGCGATGAGGCGCGCCGTCTGCATCGCGTTGCTCCTCGCGAGCGGCTGCATCGGGCTGCGCGACGTGTTCACGCCCTACGCGAAACATCCCGAGGAGGTCGAGGCGCTGCTCGCCGAAGAGGTGCCGCTGCCGCACTATGACGCCGCGCTCGTGCTCGGCTGCCCGGCGCTGCCCGACGGCACGCCGTCGCCGTGCGAGCGCTGCCGCGTGAAATCGGCGGTGCGCCAGTATCGTCGTGGCAACGTCGGCAAGCTCGTCTTCTCCGGCGCCGCCGCGCACTCGCCCGACGTCGAAGCCGACGTCATGGCCGCGCTCGCCGAGCATCGCGGTGTGCCCGCGGCCGACGTCCTGCGCGAGCCGCGCGCGCTCACCACCTGGCAGAACGTGCGCTTCTCGCTCGCCATCCTGCGCGCGCATGCGCTCTCGACGGTGCTGGTGATCTCGACGGCCGATCATCTGCCGCGCGCGCGCCGCATCGCCCGCTTCTGGGGGCTCGACGACGCGCATACACGTTACTTCGCGTGCGATCGCGATCTGCCGCACGACAGCGACGAAGAGTTCGCTCAGCCGCCGACGAAGACGAACGGGTAGCTGAACTTCTTCGGCCCTTCGGTGAACTTGGGAAACGTCCAGCCCTTGGCGCGCGCCGAGATGCACGCCGGAAGCTTGGAGTCGGCGAACGCCGGCGCCTCGACGCTCACCGTCTGCACCGTGCCCGCCGGCGCGATCTCGAGCGACACGATCGCCTTGCCGCTACCGACGGTGCCGGCGCGCTCTTCGACTTCGTAGCAGCCCTTGACGGCGGGCAGGTTGCGCTTGATGACGTTGACGACTTCCGGATCGGGCAAGGTGCCCTTGATATCGACGCCCGCGCTCGCGTGCGGCGGCCCATCATTTGAGACCGCGCGGCGCACTTCGCCGAGAAGGCCGCCGCCGCGCTGCGACTCGATGTATGCCGGCTCGGCCGCAGCCGTCGCCTGCTGCCAGGCGGCGTCGAACTTCGGATCCGCTCTTTGCGCCGGCGCCGCGCTCTTGCTGCAACCGACCCACGCCACGACAGCGACGAGAACGAGGCGCTTCATCGCTCCATCGTATCACGCTTGAACGGCGACGCCTCTTGCGCGTGATGCACACGTCGCAGCACGAACACCCACAACGCCAAGGATCCAATCGCGACGGCGCCGTACATCCACGCGCCGCGCAGCGCCTGCAAGATGAAGTCGTATGCGCCGTGCAACGCGATCGCCGCGGCGAGCGCGACCAGCACCAGCTTCTTTCCACCGCCGAACTTCGCGCGCCCGAAGTAGAAGCCCATGACCGCGCCGAAGAGCGCGTGCGCCGGCACGGCGAAGATCGCGCGCATCATGCCGGTGCCGAGCCCGTCGCGAAAGACGCACAAGACGTTCTCGACGGTGGCGAAGCCGAGCGCCAGCGCCACGCCGTAGACGACGCCGTCGAGCGGCTCGTCGAACTCGTTCCAGCGATAGACGAAGAGGAACGCGATCCACTTGGGCAGCTCCTCGCACGCCGCCGCCAGCACGAAGGCGTCGAACGCGCGCGCGGGCAAGCCGCCGAGCGCGAGCCACTCGTCGCCGGCGGCGCGCGCCAGCGCCCACGACGCGGCGTAGGCCGGCAGCGTCGCCAGCGCGCCCTTGGCGAACGCCAGCGCCACGTGACCGCGCGGCTCCGGCTCGTAGCGATCCTTCAAGTAGAAGAAGACGAGCAGGAAGACCGACGGCGCCGCGCCGACGATCGCGAGCGCTGCTACTGCGGCCGGTGCGTGAGATACCACGTCACGCCCGCCGCCGCCGCCAGCGCGATGACGATGACGATGACCATGACCAGCATGCCCGACGGGCCCGATTTCGCCGGCGCCGTCGCTGCGGCCGCCGCGCCCGCTTCGCGCGGCAGCTCCGCCACGCGCACCGCGCAACCGCCCTGCTGCGCGAAGAACGTCTTCAGCTTCTCGAGGAGCTCGTTGTACTGCACGCGGTTGAGCGGAATCTCCGCGCCCTTGAAGCGCTGCGCATGCAGCACCTTCAAGTGCTCGAACGTGCGCAGCTCGGCCCACTTCTCGGCTTGATTGGCGCTGCCGGCGACGATGGTCGTGCCGCCACCCTCGGGGATCAGCTTGACGTGTTGCGTGGCCTGCTTGCCGCCGGCCGTCGACATGCCCTCGGGCGCCGACAATTCCACGCGATAGCTCACCGGCCCCTTGACGCGCTCCGCCTGCAACATGAGGTTGAAGGTCTCGGCGAGGCTGAGCGCCCGCATGGCGAAGGCGGTGCGTTTCGGATCGGACATCGTCGAGCCCCCTCGCCGTCGATCTTACTATACAAAGAGGAACCATGCCCAACCGGCTCGCGCACGAATCGTCGCCGTATCTCCGCCAGCACGCCGACAACCCCGTCGATTGGTATCCGTGGGGCGACGAGGCCGCCGCGCGCGCCAAGGCCGAGGACAAGCCGATCCTCTTGTCCGTCGGCTACTCCGCTTGTCACTGGTGTCACGTGATGGCGCACGAGTCGTTCGAGGACGCGGAGATCGCCGGCCTCATGAACGATCGCTTCGTCAGCGTGAAGGTCGATCGCGAGGAGATGCCCGACGTCGATCAGATCTACCAGCAGGCGTTGCAGCTGCAGGGCGAGCATGGCGGCTGGCCGCTGACGATGTTCCTCACGCCCGAGGGCGTGCCGTTTTTCGGCGGCACCTATTTTCCGACGCGCGATTCGCACGGGCGGCCGTCGTTCAAGCGCCTCCTCCTCGCGCTGTCCGAAGCGTGGAAGAACAAGCGCGACGAGGTGCTCGACAACTCGCGGCAGTTCAAGGAGGGCCTGGCGTCGATCGCGTCGCACGGACGGCACGCGGGCGAGGCCAACGTCCTCGTCGACTCCATCGAGCGCGCGTCTGCGAAGCTGGCGGTGCGCGTCGATCGGCGCGAGGGCGGCTTCGAAGGCGCGCCGAAGTTTCCCAATCCGAAGGCGATGGAGCTCATCCTGCGCGGCGCGCGCCGCTTTGGGCGGGCCAAAGATCCCGACGCTACCGAGCTCGCGCACGCGGTCACGCTCACGCTCGTGAAGATGGCCGAGGGCGGCATCTACGATCAGCTCGGCGGCGGATTCGCGCGCTACTCGACGGACGCGCACTGGCTGGTGCCGCACTTCGAGAAGATGCTCTACGACAACGCGCAGCTGATCGTGCTCGCGTCCGAGACCTGGCAGATGACGCGCGAGCCGACGCTGGAGCGGGTCGTGCGCGAAACCGTCGCCTACATGGAGCGCGATCTGCGCGCGCCGGAAGGCGGCTTCTACACGGCCGAGGACGCCGACTCCGAAGGCGTCGAGGGCAAGTTCTACGTCTGGACGCCCGACGAGGTGCGCGCGGCCGTCGCCGATCGCGCGGCCGCCGACGCGTTCATGCGCTGCTACGACGTCACCGACGCGGGCAACTGGAACGACCCGCACGGCCACGGGCCGGCGCACGCGAGCATCTTGCACGTCGTCGATCGCCCGCGCGGCGCCGACGAGGAGCGCGCGATCGCGGAGGTGAAGAAGACGCTCCTCGCCGTGCGCGGCAAGCGCGTGCGTCCCGGCCTCGACGACAAGGTGCTCGCCGGCAACAACGGCATGGCCACCGCCGCGCTCGCCGAAGCCGGCCGCATCTTCGGCGACGCCGCGTTCGTCGACGGCGCGCGCCGCACCGCCGAGTTCGTGCTCGCGCACATGACCGAAGGATCGCGCGGCCGCCTGTTGCGCACGTTCAAGAACGGCGCGGCGAAGTTGCCGGGCACGCTCGACGATCACGCCCACGTCGTCGACGGGCTCATCGCGCTCTACGAAGCGACGGGCGAAGCGCGCTGGCTCGAGGAGGCGCATCGGCTCACGCGCCTGTCGCTGGCGCTCTTCTGGGATGCGCGCGAGCGCGCCTTCTACATGACCGCCGCCGACGACGCGGGGCCGATCAACGGCGTCCAGCGCCCGGTGTCGACGTTCGACTCGGCGGTCCCGTCGGGCATGAGCGTCACCGTCGAGAACCTGATTCGCCTCGGCGACGTCTGCGGCGAGAAGGCGTGGCTCGACGTCGCCGAAGCGTCGCTGCACGCGCACTACGCGCGCGCGCTCGAGAACCCGTTCGGCTTCGCGAACCTGTTGAACGCGCTCGACCTGTGGCTCGAGCGGCCGACGGAGATCGTGCTCGCCGGCGCCGACGTGGCCGCGCTCGCCCGCGCCGTCGCGTCGGTGTACGTGCCCAATCGCATGATCGTGCGCGCGGAGACGGCGCCGCCGCTGGTGGGAAAATTGGTCGAGGGAAAAACTGCGGTGAACGGCGCGGCCGCCGCCTACGTGTGCCGCGATTTTACGTGTGAGCGTCCCGCGACAGACACATCAGCGCTGGCACGGGCATTGGGCGGTGGTGCTTGATCGTCTTCATCTTGTAGCCGATCGGCCCCGTCGACGGCCCCATGACCGTGGCCGCGCCCCACTGGAAATTGTCGAGCAGCACCGCCGAGTCGAGCACGCCGTCGCCCTCGTCGAAGACGACGAAGTGCAGCGTGATGTCCTCGCCCGGCTGGATCGGCGCGGTCGTGGTCAGCCAGCCCGTCGAGCCGCCGGGAATTCCCGCGGGAATGCCGGGGATCATGATGCCGCCGTCGTCGGACATCTCGTAGCCGGTGCCCTGGTTCTGCGACGGCGGATACATGCAGTGCTGCGTCTGCGCCTTCGACGTGTCGTTGGTGCAGACGGTGAAGAAGCCCGAGTTGACCGTGATCGGATCCATGTTCATGTCGAACGAGATGTTGGTCGGCGTCGTGTATGTCTTCGACGACTCCACGATGGCGAGGAACTCGTCGTTGTACATGGTGCAGACGTAGTTCGGATACTCGCCGGAGAAGAATTGGAAGTTGAACGAGAACGACTGCACGTTCGTCGGCGCGTGCAGCGTGTAGATGATCTCGGTGTAGTCGTGCACGTTGGTCTGATCGGCCTGGCCGCAGCCGGTCGCGCCTTGCAGGTTCGGCAGCGGGTTGGTTCCGGTGTTGCCCAGATCGGTGCCCTCTTGCGGATTGACGTAGCCGGCGCCCGATTCGTCGACGGCGATGCCGCTCGACAAGAGCGCGAAGTTGGCGCCCGCCTTCGGCATCAGGATGCCGAACTTGGGCAGAACGTTGCGCGCCTGCGGGTCCGACGGACCGTTGGTCATGGCGCCCTTGAAGAAGCGCGAGTCGCAGATCTCCATCGAGTGCGCGAACTCGGTCGGATCCTTGCTGCCCGCCGAGGCCGAGTCGCACGCCGGATTGGCGTCGTCGATCTGGCCGTTGCAGTCGTCGTCCTTGCCGTTGCCGCCGATCTCGATCGCGCCCGGGTTCATCGACGGATCGCAGTCGTTGCAGTCGCCCTGCGCCGGCGTGTAGCCATCGCCGTCGGCGTCTTTGTTCTGATCGCTTTGATCGCACGCGGGACCGCCGCTCGGTCCGCCGCCGCCCTGGCTGCCGCCGGAGCCGTTGCCGCCGTTACCGCCGTTGTTGCCGTTGCCGCCGCTGCCGGTGCCGCCATGGCGTTCGGCGGCGCCGCATCCGACGAGCGAAACGATTGCCGCTGCGAGAACGACCTTTCGCATCCGGATCCTCCTAAGACGCACTACGTGAGTGACCCGCACCACATCGCAGGGCCACACGCACATCACACCGAAAGGTGTGACGTAGATCAACGGGAAAATTGTATGGGGCTTTACCGACTTGTGGTTGCCAAACGTACACCGCGGATGCTGCCGAGCGGCTGCTTCCACGCGGTCTCCGTGGCGACGCTATGGGGCAGCGAGCCGCCGAGCTCGGCGAGAAACACGTAGCGCGCGTGGGTGGCACCGCTCGGCAGCGCGGTCAGCTCCCAGTAGCCGCGCATCGGCGTCACGCGCACCGCCTTGCCCGGCGGCGGGCCGCGCTCGTTCGCGTCGGTCCAGGTCATGACGAAGTGGTTGCCGTCGCGCTTCCAGCGATAGCGCAGCGTCCAGTCGCGATCGGAGATCGGCCACGGCAGATCGAAGCGGAAGTAGACGATGGCCTCGTCGTCGCCGCGCGCGATCACGCGCAGGTCGGCGACGCGCGGCATCCACTTGCCCAGCGACGGGAAGTCGAGGAGGTGCGCGATGACGCGATCGATGGGCGCAGCGATCTCGCCGTCGCCGCGGCCCCAGGGCGCGGCGCGATCCGACGGCGCCGTCGACAACGTCACGCCGTCGATGGTCTTGAGCGTCTGCCAGGCGGCGGCGTCGGCCCCCGGCGGCCCCGGCAACGCCAGC
>DASXOU010000177.1:0-2136 GCA_036494045.1 Polyangia bacterium
CGCCGCCGAATTACGCGCCAAGGTGGCGGCGACGCGCGCGGCGCTCATCGAGCTGGCCGAGGAGCGCGCAGCGGCGGCCGAGGCGCTTGGGCACAATCGCGCGGCGCACGACGAGCGGCGCGGCACGCTGGCGCTGGCCGAGGGCGAGCTCAAGGGGCTGCGCGGCGAGCTCGACGGGCAGGCCGAGGAGGTCACGCGGCTCGAGGTCAAGCGGCACGATCTGCACGCCGCCAAGGCGCACCTCGAGGAGGCGACCGCGGAGCGCTATCGCGTCGAGCTGTGGACGCAGGTGCACGATCATCACCTGCGGCCGCTCGCGGGCGAGACCGAAGATCGGCGCGCCAAGGAGCTGCGCGATCTCATCGATCGCATGGGCGAGATCAACTTGAACGCGATCGAGGAGTACAACGAGCTCGAGCAGCGCTTCACGTTCCTCTCGACGCAGAAGGGCGATCTGGAAAAAGCGCTGGCGCAGCTCGAAGAGGCGATCGCCAAGATCAATCGCACCTCGAAGAAGCGCTTCCGCGAGGTGTTCGACCTCGTCAACGGCAAGTTCCAGGAGGTGTTCCCGCGCTGCTTCAAGGGCGGCAACGCGCTCCTCCGGCTCACCGACGAGGACAACCTCCTCGAGAGCGGCATCGAGATCATCGCGCAGCCGCCGGGCAAGAAGAACTCGACGGTCGAAGTGCTCTCGGGCGGCGAGAAGGCGATGACGGCGGTGGCGCTGATCTTCGCCATCTTCCTCATCAAGCCGTCGCCGTTCTGCCTCCTCGACGAGGTCGACGCGCCGCTCGACGAGGCCAACGTCGGCCGCTACAACGATCTCATCCGCGAGATGACCGATCGTTCGCAGTTCATCGTCATCACGCACAACAAGCGCACGATGACGATCGCGGACACGCTCTACGGCGTGACCATGGAAGAGCCCGGCATCTCGAAGCTGGTGAGCGTCAACCTCGGCACCGTCGGCAAAGAGCCGATCAAGCGCCGCGCCAACCTCACCGCCGTCTAAGACAATTATTGTTTCTGGGTTACTTGCGGAAGCGCGAGAGGTTCGCGGGGAGCGCGGTGAGCTCGGGGAATTGCTTGTCGGGGTGCAGCTTGACGGCGCGGCCGAAGAGCTGCTGCTCGGGCTCGACGTTGTTGGGGTCGGGGATGCAGCACTCGACGGGGCACACCGCCTGGCACGCCTCGTAGTCGTGGAAGCCCACGCACTCGGTGCACAGGTTCGGATCGATCACGTAGATGTCGTCACCTTCGGAGATGGCCTCGTTCGGGCACTCCGGCTCGCACGCACCACAGTTGATGCACTCCTCGGTAATCATCGTCGCCATTTACGTCCTCTCGACCTCCGCGGGTACCTATAGGATAGGGCCCGAGCGGCGTCAAGTTAAAGCGGGGACGAGGTGTTTTGCGATCGCGTAGATGCCGCGCGCAGCCCGATGATCGCGCGCCCAGGGGAAGCGCGCCGGGACATGGACGAAGGCGACGCGGGGTGGGGCCGGGCGCTCGGCGGCCTGGCCGAGCGCGTGGTAAAGCGCGGCGTTACACAGGAATGTGCCGGCGTGCGAGGAGACGTCGGCCGGGCAGCCGGCGGCGATGGCGGCGTTGACGGCGGTGCGTGGATCGAAGGGGACTCGGCGGGCGGTCTCGCCGCCGGGGACGAGCTCGTCGTCGATGGGGCGAGCGCCGGCGTTGTCGTGGATGGGGGCGTGGGCGACGTTGACGGCGAGGCGCTCGACGAGGAGCTTGCGCGTCTCGGCCGATTCGCCGACCAGGACGACGAGCGCCGGATCGCGCGCAAAGAGGCCGCGGATCGCCGACGGGATGGCGGCATAGACCACGGGGAGATCGACGATCTCGACGGGCGCGCCGCCGACTTCGTGACCGGCGAGCAGGTGCGCGGCGTCGCGCGCGCGGTTGCGGCGGCGGCCGGCGAAGGGCTCGAACGGGGCGATGATGACGCGGCGCCGGCTCATGCGACGCGGGCGCGCGAGGTGGCGAGGGTGCGGCCGAGCAGGAGCGCGGCCGATTCGGCGCTGACGGCGACGACGCGCACGCCCAGACGCGCACGCGCGGCGGCGACGGCGACCCGCTCGCGGCGGCGCTCCTGCCAGCCGGCGACGTCGGCGGCGA
>DASXOU010000178.1:0-6451 GCA_036494045.1 Polyangia bacterium
ATGCGCCGACGGTGACGCTGACCAACGGCTGCCTCGCCGTCATCGGCGGACCGGGCGGCGCCGGCGGCGCAGCCACGCGCGGCGGCGATGCGCACGGCGCCGCGCTCTGTCCGTTCACCGGCTCGGGCGGCGTCGCTCCCCCGTCGGCCGGCGCCGGCGGCGTGCCCGGCGGCACCGCTCAGGGCGGCAGCGGCACCGCGGGCGGCGGCGGTGGCGGCGGCGTCGGCGGCTACGGCCGCGTCGTCATCCGCTCGGCGAGCCCACCGTCGGCGCCGAACGTCAATCCGCCGATGGCCTACGTGCCGATGACGATGTGAACGCGCGTCGCGCGCGCTTGTTGACGCACTGCGACGCTCCTTAGTATGGTGCGCTTCCCATGCTGGTGGTGCAAAAGTACGGCGGCACCTCGGTCGGCTCCGTCGAGCGCATCCGCGAAGTCGCCAAGCGCTGCATCGAGACCCAGTCGGCCGGCCACGACGTCGTCGTGATCGTCTCGGCGATGTCGGGCGAGACCAATCGCCTGCTCAAGCTCGCCAAGGAAGTGAACGACGAGCCGCCTCCCGAATACGAGCGCGAGCTCGACGTCATCGCCGCGACGGGCGAGCAGGTCTCGGTCGGCCTGGTCTCGCTCGCGATCCAGAAAGCCGGCGGCGCCGCGCAGTCGTTCCTCGGCTCGCAGGTGCGCATCGTCACCGACTCGGCCTTCACGCGCGCGCGCATCCAATCGATCGACGGCCAGAAGATCCACGACGCACTCAAGCAGGGCAAAATCGCCGTCGTCGCCGGCTTTCAAGGCACCGACGCCGACGGCAACATCACCACGCTCGGCCGCGGCGGCTCGGACACGAGCGGCGTCGCCATCGCCGCCGCGCTCAAGGCCGACGTCTGCGAGATCTACACCGACGTCGACGGCGTCTACACCAGCGATCCGAACATCGTGCCGAGCGCGCGCAAAATCGCGCGCATCAGCTACGAGGAGATGCTCGAATTGGCGTCGCTCGGCGCCAAGGTGCTGCAGATCCGCTCGGTCGAGTTCGGCATGAAGTACGGCGTGAAGATCCACGTGCGCTCGAGCTTCAACCACAACGAGGGTACCTGGGTCGTCCCGGAGGAGAAGCAAATGGAAGCGGTGCTGGTCTCAGGCGTGACCGCCGACAAGAACGAAGCCAAGGTGACGCTCATCGGCGTGCCCGACAAGCCGGGCACGGCGGCCAAGATCTTTCAGCCGCTGTCGGAAGCCAACATCGTCGTCGACATGATCATCCAGAACATCTCCGACGCCGGGCGCACTGACTTGACCTTCACGGTGCCGCGCGCGGACATCAAGCGCACGGTCGACCTCATCAAGCGCGCGGTGCCGGAAATGGCCGAGCAGGGCATCAAGACCGACGACAACATCGCCAAGGTTTCGGTGGTCGGCGTCGGCATGCGCTCGCACGCGGGCGTCGCCTTGCGCACGTTCGAGATCCTGGCGCGCGAGAGCATCAACATCCTCATGATCTCGACCTCGGAGATCAAGATCTCGGTCGTCGTCGAGGCCAAGTACGCCGAGCTCGCGGTGCGCGTGCTCCACGACGGCTTCGAGCTCGGGAAAATCTAGCGGCTTCTCGCAACTTTTTTTCGCGCGCCACGAAAATGGTTTCATGAATGGTGCGCGGGCTCTGTTTTGCGTCGGCTTGACGGCGATGGCGCTCGGCTACGCGGTGCGGGCGTTGCGCGCGCCGGGCGCGCTCGGGCGCGCCGGGCCGCCGCCGCCGTGCGCGATCCCGATCGAGCGCGCGGGTCGCGGCATCGTCTGCGCCGGGACGGCAAGCGCGTACCACGCCGGCGATCGCGAGGGCGGCGGCCGCATGGCGCCCGATCGGCTGGCGGCGTGGGGCGCGCCCGTCGACGTGAACCGCGCCACCGTCGAGGAGCTCGCATCGCTCGATGGCATCGGGCCCAAGCTGGGCGCGCGCATCGTGGCGGCGCGGCCGTTCGCGACCGTCGACGATGTGTCGAAGGTCCGCGGCATCGGACGGCGACGGCTGGCACGTTTGCGGCCGCGCCTCTTCCTCGACGAGAGGGCGCCTGATCGCGTAAGATAACGGCGGGGTCATGGCCGGCGAAGACATAGAGAGGCTGCGCCAGGCGGCGCTGAAGGATCCGGCGCAGGTCGTCCGGCTGGCGGACGCGCTGGTGGCGAACGATCGCGCCGACGAGGCGGTGCACGCGTGTCGCAGCGGGCTCAACAAGCGCCCCGACGACATTCCGCTGCGCCTGGCGCTCGGGCGCGCGCTGTCGGCGGCCGGCCAGCTCGAGGAGGCGCAAGCGGCGCTGCTCGACGCGGTCGCGCGGCAGAAGGCGCGCGGTCCGGCACCGCCGCGAGGTCCGGCGCCGCCGCCGCAGCCGACGCCGATCTCGCGGCTGCAGCCGATGGACGACACCGCGCCGTCGATGCCCTCGTTCGCCGACGGCGAGTCGACCGAGGATCGCGCCACGCAGACGCGCGAGCCGATGGCGCCGCGCAAGTCGACCAGCCCCTATCCGCCGTCGCCGGCGCGCTACGAGGAATTCTCGCCGACGCCGGTGCCGCCGCCGGAGCCGATGGGCCGGACGCCGCGCACGCCGCAGCCGACCGCGCGCCGGCCCGAGCCCGATCTGCGCGCGCACGAGGCGATCGCCGAACCCGATTCGGAGCCGATGCGCGTGCCGCACCGGATCGATCCGCCGGCCTACGCGCCCCCGTCGGGGCCGGTCGATCTCGACGCCGTCGCCGACAAGCTGTTCGGCGGCGGCAGCGACGAGGACGACGAAGCGCGCTGGCAGACCGAGGTGGTCGCCGGCGTCGAGCCTGATCCGCTGGCGAACGCGTGGGACGCGCGCCGCGCCCGCGCCTTCGTGTGGCTGTGGGTGTCGCTGGTGCTGGTCACCATCGGCATCGGCGCCGGCTGGATCTGGCGCGCCAAGGAGCGCGTGCGCCTGCTCGCCGCTACCGTCGAGCGCGCCGATACGCGCACGCTGGAGGCGACCGACGAGGCCGATCTGGCGGCGCGCGACGCCTACGCCAGCGCGCTGCGCGTCGAGCCGCACATGCGCCGCTACGACGCGATGGTCGCGCTCGCCGATTCGCGCTTGTGCGCCGATCAGGGCGAGGACACCGACGCCGCGGCGTGGGCGATGCTCAAGCGCGGCGAGCGCGAGCAGAAGCGCACCCCCAGCGACGATCCGCGCGCCGATCACGAGATGCGCCAGGCGCGCGCGCTGATGGCGCTCGAGCGCGGCGAGGCGTGCACCGACACCAATCCCGCCGAGGACGGCGACATCGCCGCGCGCTGCGCGTTGCAAAAGGGCGACGTCGACGGCGCGCGCAAGATCCTGGCGCAGACGGTCAGCGCCGACGGCGAGGGCAAGAGCGTGCGCGCGCTCTTGGCGCAGGGCTCGCTCGAGCTCGGCGCCGGCGATCTCGACGCGGCGCAGACCGCCTACGGCAAAGTGCTGGCGCTCTATCCGCAGCATCCGCGCGCGCTCGTCGGGCGCATGCTGATCGCGCTCGAGCGCAACGAGACGCCGGCGGTCGAGCTGCCCAAGGGGCGGCTCGGCCCGACGACCGAAGGCTGGTTCCATCTCGCCGCCGGGCTGAGCGCGATGGGCCGCGGCGCACCCGACGCGCAGGCGAGCTACGAGCTCGACCAGGCCCGCAAGAGCATCGTCCACGACGGGCGGCTGGCGCTGCTCTACGGCCGCGCGCGCCTCACGCAAGGCAAGGTCGGCGAGGCCGAAGAGGCGATGCGCGTCGCCGAGCGGCTCGATCCCAACGACGGCGACGTCGCCGTCCTCGACGCCGAGGTGGCGCTGGCCAAGGGCTACGAGGACAAGGTGTCGCTGGCGCTGGCGGCGGCTCCGCCGACGCCGCGCAGCCTGGCGGTGCTCGGGCGCGCTCAGGTGCTGACGCAGAAGTATCGCGAGGGCGCGGCCACGCTCGACGCGGCGCTGGCACGGCGGCCGGGCGACGCGGTGGCGATCACCTATCGCGCCATCGCGCGCGCGCATCTCGGCGACTCGTCGGGCGCGATCAAGGAGCTCGAGAAGGCAGCCACCACGCTGTCGTCGACGGCGCCGCGCTACGGCATCGGCCTTCTCGCCTACGAGCGGCACGATCTCGGGCGCGCGCAGCGGGAGCTCGGAAAGGCGCTCGAGCACAACTCGGAGTCGTTCCGCGCGCGCGCGCTCCTCGGGCGCGTGCTGCGCGACCTCGGCAAGGAAAAGGAAGCGCTCGCCGAGCTCGACGCGGTGGTGCGCGAGGCGCCGGCGCTGATGTCGGCGCGCGCGGCCCGGGCGCGGCTCTACCTCGATCTCGGACGGGCGCGCGAGGCCCGCGCCGACGCGCGCGAGGTGATCGACGCCGGACGCTCGTCGCCCGAGGACAAGCTGACGTTCGCCGAGGCCACCGCGCGGCTCGGCCACGCCGCCGAGGCCGAAAAGGCGCTCAAGGACGCCACCGACGCCGGCATCCCGGCGGCGCGCGTCGCGCACCTCAAGCTGATCATCGACTCGTGGCGCGGGCCCAAAGAGGCGCTCGCCGCCGCCAAGACCATGGAGAAGGAGCGCAAGGGCGCGGCGCTCCACGACGCGCGGCTGGCCATCGACACCGCCGACGCCTGGCGGCGCGCCGGCGATCCGCGCAAGGCCGGCGATCTGCTGCGCGCGGCGATGTTCGGCGATCCGCTCCACGCCAACCTCGGCCTCGGCCGCGTGCAGATGTCGACCAACGCCTATGCCGACGCCGAGGCTTCGTTCCGCGCCGCGCTCGCCGCCTGGGACAAGGGCGCCTTCGGCCTCGACGACCAGACCGACGCGCGCATTGGCCTGGCGCGCTCGCTGATCGCGCGCGACGGCAAGAACAAGGAGGCGCTGGCGACGCTCGACGCCGCCGTGCGCGACGACGGCGGCGCGGCCGAGGCGCGCTACTGGCTGGCCAAGGTCGCGCACGATCAAGGCGACCAGGACAAGGCGCGCGCGAACGCCGACAAGGCCGTCGAGCTCGACGACGCCTACGCCGAGGCGCTCGCGCTCGACGGCGATCTGTGGCGCGCGTCCAACAAGGACAAGGCCAAGAAGGCCTACAAGAAGTACCTCGAAGTCGCGCCCAGCGGCGCCGACGCCAAGGCCGTCAAGCGCGCGCTCGGACAGCTCAAGTAATACTTTAACGTCTGTTCTTGGCGACCACGTACTGCTCGATCGATTCCTTGCGCGAGCCGGCGGGCTTGATGGTGCGCACCTCGGCGAAGCCTTCGCGCGCGCGCTTGAGCAGGCGCTGCCAGTCGGGGCCCTGGAACAGCTTGCCGACGAAGTGGCCGCCCTTGACCAGCGTCAGCTCGGCGATCTCGAGCGCGCGCTCGAACAGGCCCTCCGAGCGCGCCTGATCGAGCGAGCGTACGCCGCTCGTGTCGGGCGCCATGTCCGAGAGCACGACGTCGAAGCCGTCCACGCCTATGCACAGATCGTTTATATTCACTTCGAATACATTCCCAACGACTATATTCGCGCCGGGGATCGGCTTGTCGAGCGGCGTGCGGTCGATGCCGACCAGGACGCCGTCGGGCCCGACGATGCCCGCCGCGTACTGCAGCCACGAGCCCGGCTTGCAGCCGAGGTCGAGCACGCGCGCGCCGCGCCGGAAGAGCCGAAACTTCTGATCGATCTCCTCGAGCTTGAAGACCGAGCGCGCGGCGAACCCTTGCTGCTTGGCGCGCCGGTGGAAAACATCGTGTCGGTGGGAGCGATCGCGGAGCTTGGACAACGGGACGAGTTACTTCTTGGCCGGCTTGGCGCCTGCCGCCGGCTTCGCCGATCCCGCGCCGGCCTTCGAGGCCTTCATCGGGTTCTTCGACTTGACCTCGGCTTCGCCCTGGCCCTTGAGCTTGACCTTCACGCCCGCCTTCTTCTTGGCGTTGCGGATGACGACGTAGCCGTTGCGTGCGCCCGGGATCGAGCCCTGGATGAGCAGCAGGTTCTGCGTCTCGTCGATCTCGAGGAGCACCAGGTTCTGCACCGTCTTCTTCACGTCGCCCATGTGGCCGCCCATGCGCTTGCCCTTGTGGACGCGGCCGGGCGTCAGGCGGCAGCCGATCGAGCCGCCGTGACGGAAGAACTCGTGCGTGCCGTGCGTCGCGCGGAAGCCCGGCATGTGATGGCGCTTCATGACGCCCTGGAAGCCCTTGCCCTTCGAGGTGCCCTCGACGTCGATGTACGACAGCGCCTTGAACACCGTCGCCAGCGGCACCGGCTGACCGACCTCGGGGAACTTGTCGAGATCGGCGGCCTCGAGACGAACCTCGCGCACGAAGCGCTGCGGCGCGGTCTTGGCCTTGGTGAACAGGCCGAGCTCCGGCTTCTTGGTGCGGCGTAGCATCTTCTCGCCGAAGCCGAGCTTGACGGCCGCGTAGCCGTTCTTGTCCGGCGTGATCTT